>CAZCEB010000019.1:0-13743 GCA_964497305.1 uncultured Muribaculaceae bacterium
GCCCAGAAAAATTTTCTACTCTGCGTGTATATATCATTTTTGGCTTGTCTATAAATGGCCATATAATGTTCAGTCCGGGAGGTAGCACACTATGAAAACGCCCAAGACGTTCTATAACTTTTGTTTCTGATTGTGGCACGACTTTTACTCCGGTCATCACAAGAATAACGACAATTAGGACTAATATCCCTAACAATACAAGTGTATTCATATATATTTATTTTTAGGAATTTATATTTGTTCAACTTCAAGAATTATACTATCATAGCCAATGATGCGCACTTGCGCACCTACCGGAATTATACTTTCATTGCAACGTGCCTGCCATCTATCGCCATCGACTCTCACTCGTCCCAATCCATTTGCCGGAATCTCCTCAATAACTTCTACTACTCGACCTTTTAATGCATCCATATTGCTGACCACACAGTTACCACGCTGCTCCTCTCTCGTTTTTTGCCATCGACGTATCTTGGGGGCAAACACAGCAAATGCAACAACCGTACCCACTATTACTGCTATCAACTGGGCTTCCAATCCAAGATGAGCAAGAGACACCACCATCGCACAAAGGCAACCTACAGCAAGACAAAATGTTGCAATCAACGAAGTGAGCAACTCTATAATTACCAATATTGCCATCACGATTAACCAAATCAACCAATTTTCCATAAGAACATTATCATCAATTAGTATCTAATAGCAAATATAATAAATATTATCTGTATCAATCGGTTTTTTATTATTAAATGCACATACTTCTATGCATAAATGTTTCCAATTAAATTGCTATCTTTGTATTTTATAACGAAAATTCATTAAAAATCAATAATATGCAAAAGGATTTAAAAGACGTTGATCTTGTTGCTGAACAGGATCCGACAGAGCTTTCGGAAAACGCATTCCGCGAATTAAAAGAGGGTGAGGAATACCGCCCTATAATGCATCCCACTCGCAAATATAGTGAGGTTACCCCCTACTCTGTTACAATGGGGCTTGTATTGGCTGTAATCTTTAGTGCTGCTGCGGCTTATCTTGGATTGAAAGTAGGACAAGTGTTTGAAGCGGCAATCCCCATCGCAATTATTGCAGTAGGGTTATCTGGCGCATTAAAAAAAGACAATCCATTAGGACAAAACGTAATAATACAATCAATCGGAGCTTGCTCCGGAGTAATTGTTGCAGGTGCAATTTTCACGTTACCGGCTCTTTATATTCTACAAGCAAAATATCCTGAAATCACAGTAAATTTCTTGCAAATATTCCTTAGCTCATTGCTTGGAGGTGTGCTTGGAATTCTTTTCTTTATCCCATTCCGCAAATATTTTGTAAAAGACATGCACGGGAAATATCCTTTCCCTGAAGCTACTGCCACAACACAAGTTCTTGTGAGCGCTCAAGCAAAAAGCGGTGGCGGACAAGCAAAGACTCTCATCATTGCATCTCTAATAGGTGGATTATATGATTATATAGTAGCAACATTTGGATGGTGGGCTGAAACTATTACAACCACAGTTTCACAATGGGGAACAACTCTTGCCGAAAAGACAAAAGTAGTGTTCAGTTGCAACACCGGAGCAGCATTGCTCGGTCTCGGATATATCGTCGGATTAAAATATGCATTTGTAATCTTTGCCGGCTCAATTTTTGTGTGGTGGGTAATTATTCCTCTAATAGGTACATATGGAGATCCAAGCATTGCGTCCTTGTCGCCCAACGCAATATTCAGCGACTATGCACGCTTGATAGGCATTGGTGGTATCGCTATGGCTGGTGTTATCGGTATCGTAAAATCATGGTCCATCATTCGCCAAGCAGTGGGTCTTGCCGGTCGTGAGTTCAAAGGCAACAGCGATAATGCTAAACCTATACGTTGGCAACTTGATATATCAATGAAACATGTTGTCTTCTTCATCGCATTGGCATTAATTGTTGTGTTTGCATTCTTTTGGTTAGGCGTTATCAACACATTCTGGCAGGCTTTTGTTGCTTGGGTTGTTGTAACCGTAATTTCATTCCTATTCACTACTGTGGCTGCTAATGCTATCGCAATCGTTGGATCAAACCCTGTTTCAGGTATGACTTTGATGACATTGATTGTTGCATCGGCTATATTTGTTGCAATCGGTCTTAGTGGCACATCGGGCATTGTAGCAGCAATGATTATTGGTGGCGTGGTGTGTACAGCACTTTCAATGGCCGGTGGTTTTGTTACCGACTTGAAAATCGGCTACTGGCTCGGAACAACTCCTCGCAAACAAGAAAGTTGGAAATTCCTCGGCACTCTTGTTTCTGCAGCTACTGTGGGTGGTGTTATTCTTGTATTGAATGAGGTATATGGCTTCACCGGTGAAGATGCACTCGTCGCTCCGCAAGCCAATGCAATGGCAAAAGTTATCGAGCCATTGATGATGGGGGGTGAAACGCCTTGGATTCTTTATATGGTGGGAGCTATTCTTGCTCTAATACTCAACTGGCTTGGTGTTCCAGCATTGGCATTCTGCTTGGGTATGTTTATTCCACTACCTCTAAACACTCCTATGCTTGTGGGTGGTGCTATCGCTTATTTTGTTAGCCATAGTTCAAAAGACAAAGATATCAATAATGCTCGTCAAGAACGTGGAACTCTAATTTCTTCGGGGTTGATTGCCGGAGGTGCTTTATTTGGAGTATTTGCAGCATTAACACGATTCTTAGGATTTGAATATACCAACCCATTGGCTGAGTCAACAACACAGATACTCGGAGTTGCAATGTATGTATTCTTGATTGCATACCTTTATTGGGACAGCACTCGTGCTCAAAAACTCAAAAACTAATTTTTGAAACTTCCTCTTATTCATAAAGAGATACTTGCTCTATCCATTCCTGCTATCGTTACAAATATAACAACACCCCTACTCGGTCTCGTTGATGTAACGATAACAGGGCACATGGGTAGCGCAATTTATATTGCCGCAATAGCCGTTGGTGGCAATATGTTTAATATGCTCTATTGGCTATTTGCATTCTTGCGTATGGGGACAAGCGGCATTACCGCACAAGCCTATGGCGCACAAAATTTCAAAGAATCTACACTCACTTTATATCGTGCTTTAATTGTTGCGTTGGTTGTGGGAATTATTATGATTGTCCTGCAAAAGCCATTAGGAAATGTCATATTAACGTTTCTCAATGTTAACCCAACGACAAGTATATACGCATGGAATTATTTCTCAATATGCATTTGGGGAGCTCCTGCATTTTTAGGGACATTTGCTATATCAGGTTGGTTTTTGGGAATGCAAGATTCCAAAGCAACAATGCACATTTCAATCCTAATAAATATCGTCAATATTGCTGTAAGCCTATTACTCGTTTATACTTTTGATTGGGGACTTTCAGGAGTGGCAACCGGAACACTTGTTGCTCAATGGGCAGGATTTTTTATAGGTATATTATTATGCTTAAGGAGCAAATACAATTTAAAGCGATATCCGTTTATTGAGATTGTTAAATGGAATAAAATCAAACGCTTCTTCTCTATTAATATTGACATCTTCTTTCGCACATTCTGTCTCGTTGCTGTTACCTTGTGGTTTACTCGCTCAGGTGCACAACAAGGAGATATAATACTCGCCGTAAACACATTATTAATGCAGCTATTTCTGCTATTTTCATTCTTTATGGATGGTTTTGCATTTGCCGGTGAAGCACTTGCAGGCCGATTTATTGGGGAATGTAACACTCCTCGACTAAAAGAATGTATCAAAGCCCTAATGCTCTGGGGGTTGCTCGTAGCAGTACTATTTACCTGTTTTTATTCTTTTGGGGGAGAAAGATTTTTAATGCTTCTAAGTTCAGAGCCTAATGTGATTGAAACCTCTAAAGAATATTATTTGTGGGCTGCAGCAATTCCGTTAGCAGGATTTATCACATTTACATGGGATGGCATATTCATAGGAGCAACACGCACCCGAGCCATGTTGTTATCTATGTTTACTGCATCAATTGTCTTTTTCGGCATATACTTTACCCTATTTAGCACATTAGCCAATCATGCTGTGTGGCTTGCCTTCATCTCCTACCTCATTATCAGAGGATGCATACTATCCTTAGCTTCTCCTCGTCTTATAAAATCATAACATTATTCGCGATAATAAACACGTTTTACGCGAGAGGATATTGATGTCAATATTTCATAGGGGATAGTTCCCAATTTATCGGCAAGTTCAACAACAGGGATGTTATCTCCAAAAATCTCAACAGCATCGCCTACCTCACAATTGGCATCGGTAACATCAATCATACACACGTCCATACAAATGTTTCCCACCGTAGGACAACGATGTCCATTAATAAATACCTCTGCATTTCCATTTCCAAGATGACGATCTATCCCATCGGCATAACCCACCGGAATTGTTGCTATGCGAGAACGACGATGCAATAATCCTCGGCGAGAATAGCCAATTGTTGTTCCGGCATCCCATTCCTTAATAGAGATTATAACTGTGTGCATTGATGATACAGGTCGCAGTTTATCTTGTGAGCCATCGTTCATTGTCGGAATACCATATAAACATATTCCTAAACGCACCATGTCATACTGATGTTCAGGAAAGCGAGTAATCCCGGTTGAATTAAGAATATGACGCAATATATGATGAGAGAAACCATTCTGCAATATTGCACAGCAACGATTAAAATATTCAAATTGTTGCATGGTATAATCATCCATATCCGGACAATCAGCTGCTGCTAAATGAGAAAATACCGAACGAGGAGATATTGCATTTTGCGCCTTTAGGATAGAAACTAACTCTGGGATATCGTTCTCTAAAAATCCCAAGCGATGCATCCCTGTATCCAACTTAATATGTACCGGATAGTCAGTTATTCCATATTTTTCAGCCTCACGAATTATTTCATCAAGGATTTTAAAACTATATATCTCAGGCTCAAGATTATATGAAAACAGTGCTTTATAATTTACTACTTTCGGATTCAATACCATGATGGGCATTGTTATACCTGCTTTACGCAAGTCAACACCTTCATCAAATGCCGCAACAGCCAAATATGCCGCTCCTTGAGATTGTAGCGATTTCGCCAATTCATAGGACCCTGCTCCATAGCCCGATGCTTTAACCATACAAACAATACCTGTTTCCGGTTTTATATATGAGCGATATAGATTATAATTATGTATCACCGCATCAAGATTAACTTCAAGCACCGTTTCATGTTGCTTGGCCTCCAATACGTCTATAATTTGTTCAAAATTAAAACGTGATGCTCCTTTAACAAGAATAATTTCGTTATCAAAATCACTCGTACTGACCGATGCTAAAAACGCTTTAGTTGATGGATAAAATAACGAATCTACATCAAAGTATCGACTATGAGCCGAAATTTCCTCTCCTATTCCAATTACTCTATCTACATTTTTCTGTTTCAGTAAATGAGCTATCGTTTTATACAATGTTGATGTATCCATGGTTTCATGCATTACATCACTCAACACAACAGTCATTGATTGTGATGTTGTCGCTCGACGTTCCATAAAATCAAGTGCCGGTTTCAATGAATGTAAATCTGATGTATATGAATCATATATCAACGAACAATCATTAACACCTTCAATAACATTTAATCGTGTCCCAACATGAGCCAAACCCGACATTCGCATTCTTATTATTTCAGGAGTACGTCCCAAATAAAGCATTACTGCAAGACAATGGATTGCATTTTCGACATCTGCATCAGCGACAAAAGGAATCGTCAAAGAAGCATCATTTTGGAGATAAGAATAATCAATCTTTGTGCCTATCTGTAATCGCTCTATTTTTGAAATAAACAATGGACGATCGCTATCTTTGGTTGACCAAGCAATCTCTTTTACTGTTGTACATGACGCACTCACCACTTCGCTTATCAACTCATCATCGCCATTATATATTATGCAATCGCAGTCCCTAAACAGCTCTATCTTTTCTTCACACTTGCGTCTCAATGAACTAAATCCCTCATGATGCTCATCTCCAATATTTGTAATAAGGCCCAAATTGGGTCTTATCATTGACTGCAATGTTGTCATCTCATTAATTTGAGAAATTCCTGCCTCAAAAATTGCAAGCTGTGTATCTTTATCCATTTCCCAAATAGACAATGGCACCCCTATTTGAGAATTATAGCTGCGGGGACTTCTAACAATATTATAATCATCTTGCAACAACTGATACAACCATTCTTTCACGGTTGTCTTTCCTCGACTTCCCGTAACACCGATAACCGGTGCTGTAAACATTTTTCTATGATAACGCGCTATTGTTTGCAATGCTTTGGTAACATTTGGTACCAATAAGAAATTTGCATCCTCTATTGATTGCATTGATGCGGGAATATATTCCACCACAAAATTTCTAACACCTTTATTATACAACCCTTGCAAATAACGATGTCCATCATTATTGCGAGTGCGCAATGCAAAGAATAACGATTCTTCGGGATAAGTCAACGAGCGACTATCTGTGAGCAACGTATTGATTATCATTGCCGGCAACATGGGTTGGGGCAATTTCAAAACATCGGCAATTTTAGAAATAGAATAGTTCATATCTTTATCTGAGTTATTGCTCTTGCCAGATAGGGATGAGCCAATAATAATCTATTTAATGTCTGTTGGGTTGTTTGATTAAACTTTTCAATTACCACAATATCATCGGTCATGTGTCGGTGTTTTAATCGACGAGTTATCTTTTCACACTCCACTGATAATGCAATAGTATCTTCACTAAAAAATGATTTAGAAAATATCTGATAAATATAGTCAATGGCAACATCCGATGGATGTGTCATATCTGACGCATAAAATCTATAATCACGTAAATCATCCATCATTATCTCATAGGCGGGGAAATAACAAAGTCCATTTATTTCATTACACAATCTATCTATCGCAAGGAGTAATGTCGATTTACTCACTTGATTTCCATGTGCACCATCGGCAAGATGACGAATGGGACTAACCGTAAAAATTATTTCCACATCAGGATTAAATATTTTTAAATCCTTAATTATTGCTTTCCATAGTTCAACAATCTCATCAACACTCATGCGTCGCCTATTAAAATTATCAGCAGGCAATTTATGACAATTTGAGACTATTTGTTGCGTTTTTACACACTCAAACACATAGGCAGTTCCAAAAGTAATGATTATTGTTGATGCTGTTTTTAATTGTGCCGATGACAAAACAATTTTTTCGTTTATGCAATTAACGACGCTATCAGCATCAACGCCAGAAAAAGATGAGTGATGACTAAAACTATGAAAACGTCCTTGATATTCAAACAGGTCTTTTTGAGAAAACTTTCGACAATTTATCAAATCACGCAATGCCGAAGCTATACTCGCCGGATTATATAATGTTCCAAATGGATTTACATCCACATTAAAAAGTGCATTTTGCAAACGTACCCCTATATTATCACTAAAACACGAGCCGAGCAACATTACTGCTCTATCATGAGAAATCAAGCCTCGGTTTACGAGCGGTTTTATCGTTGTACGAAACTCCATGATACTAATACATCATATAATCGATTGAAAGCACTTGAAATTCTGTGCGACGATTTATCTGGTCGGCAATTTCTTGATCTACTTCAGGTAACGCAATAATATAATCTTCAGTTAAAATATCTCCTTCTTTAAATTGCGGATATTCGCGCGCGAGCTTTTTTGTTATTGTCTTTGGACGAGACTCTCCATATCCTTGATGTTGCAATCTATCGGCACTAATACCGGCTTCTATCAAATAATCAATAACTGATTTCGCTCGACGTTGAGACAAATCAAGATTGTATTCATCGGATCCTTTTCTGTCGGTGTGAGAAGCCATTTCGATAGTTACATTAGGATTATCTCGCAATAGTTGAGCCATTTCGTCAAGAGCGGTTTGCGATTCGGGGCGCAAAGTTGCCTTATCAAAATCATAAAATATATTTTCAATAACAACCGGTTTATTTATTGATGCAAGCAAGAAATCTACTCCATACTCAGCATCTTCTTCGGCTGTATCTGATGTAAATTCTTGTTTTGCATTCAAATAACCTTTTGCTCCGGCAAGCATCACATAACTCACCCCTCGTTGCAATGGAAAACTAAACGAGCCATCGTTGCGAGCGACTTGTTTCTGATTAGAGCCATCATTACCGATAATGCGTATTACTGCATTAGGAATAGGCTCTTCATCCTTATCAAGCACCCATCCCGAAATCAATATATTTAATTCTGGTAATTCAAACGAATATATGTGATCATATCCACGTCCATCACCTCTATTTGATGAAAAATAGCCTGTTTCTCCTTCGCCAAACGTTATTCCAAAATCATCATACGAAGAGTTCATTGGCATACCCATGTTTTCGACCTTCCAGCCACCCGATGGAGTTAATTGTGCACGAAAGATATCAAGACCGCCCATTCCGGGATGTCCGTCAGAGGCAAAATACAACACACTATCCTCTCTTACATAAGGGAACTCTTCATCTCCGGGAGTATTAATAAATTCGCCCAAATTTTCAAGCGAGCCGGCACGCTCTTTCAAATTAATGCGCCACAAGTCCTTTCCACCTTGACCACCCGGCATATCTGACGTAAAATACAAGTATGTTCCGTCGGGTGATACTGCCGGATGTCCATAGCTTGAAATTGTATCGGCTGTTATCTCAAATTTCACCGGCGCACTCCATTGTGCATCAGAACGTTGTGATGTATATATCTCCACTCCTGTATTAGCATTTGGCTCACGACGAGCTTTGGTCAAATACATCGTTGAGCCATCGGGAGAAAACGAAATAATACCTTCGTCCAATTCTGTATTTAACTCCCCTTCCACAGTTTCAGGACGTTGCCATTGTCCGTTCTCATCTTTCTTTGAAAACCATATATCGGATTTCTTCATCCCGGTAATTTCACTACGCTTGTCGCCCTTTACTTTTTCATTGGTAGTAGTATAATACAACGCGTCATGTGCTTTATCAAAATACATAGGAGCAAAATCAGCTCGACGCGAATTAAACAATTTAGCTTGCTTTACAATATATCGCGTTTTGTTTTCTTTCATTGCAATTGCTTGATTACAACCGGATATTCCAACCGATGCTGCTTTTGATTTTGGATTGCGCACAAGAAAATCTTTATACGCTTTCAATGCCGGCTGATATTTTCCTTCGGCTTGAAGAGACTGTGCCAAATACAATTGAGCCATAGAATCGGGATAGCCATATCTTATGGCATTTTGATAAGCTGCCGATGCACGAGAACTCATATTTAGATGGCGATAACACTCTCCCATTTTAAATGCCGCCTCACCCCTAATAGGACGTTCTTCCCGCTTTGTGTATTTATTATATACCTTACGATAGGTCTTTGAGGCATCAAAATATTCTCCGCGAGCCAATTGTTCATCGCCTACAGACATTTTCGCACCACCGCAACCACTTATAATTAATGATGTTAATATTATCGCAAAAAAGAATAAATGCTTCATAATAATTAATTATGTCAATGATATATCTTTGAACTTATAATTTATATAACGTAACCCTAAACTTGATATTTTCCAATTTTACAAATTTACTAAAACTTTTTTGATGTAATCAGATATTTTTTTACTATTCACATTTTGTAATTTATTTTGAATTATATATCTTTGAAACTATTACATCTACTTAACCAAGAAAAGTATGAAAACGATTAGCAAATACCTTGTTCTATCATTGTTTGTAATCATCTCTATTTCAATTTACTCATGTAGTGATGATGATTTAATTCCCGACTCGCCTAATAATACACCCGATTTATTTCTTGGCAATTGCAAGATTTTTAAATTTGGACAGGAAACATCTCTATTTGAGGCATCAGATTTCACCTTATACATTCTTGCTCCCAATGGTGATATAATCCAACGCAAAGGTAATCATGAAAGAGAAAACAATATTTCAGAATTAATTTTGGATGAAGGTCTCAGCGATAACAATTATAGGTTACTTTTCATGGAATATCATATTCCAAATCCTGAAGACCCCCGTTTCACTAAAGCTCGATTTGGATTAGGATGCGAGATAAACATTATAGATGAGAAACCATCTATATTAGACACATACAACACTTCATTACAATTATATGCTCTACATGGGCAAAACAATACCTACTCAATAAATTGTGATGATGACTTAAAAAAACTTGCGAAAGCCATTAATTCTGATGATAACGGAATTGATTCTACCTATACTTTTATCCAGACATGCGACATCGACTTAGAATATGCTTGTTTTAAAACCAATAAAGACTATGGATGGAATCCTATTGGTGCCAGCAACAACACCCCATTTAAATCAAAATATTTTGGGAACAATCACACGATAACCAGACTGAACATTAATCGCCCTAATACTTTTGGGGTGGGCTTATTCGGCTATACAAGCATGGCATATATCAAAAATGTAACAATTCGCAACTCTACCATACGTGGAGACTATGCCACAGGAGCACTCATTGGCGTAATAACAAGACCCGGAAATATTAAGGCATGTACTATTGTTGATTCATGCCACGTTGTCAATTGTACTATCAGTGGCACGACATACAATTCCGAAGAAGGAGGAGTAAATATTGGCGGACTCGTTGGTGCAATAGAAGAAGGCACAATGCTCAACCTATCATCGTCATCATCAAGTAATAATACAATAATTGCTACTTATAATGCAGGAGGGCTTGTTGGAGGTAGTGTAAGTTATACAGTGGCAAACATAGGAAACTGTACAAGCAATGACAATAATATCACAGCTCAAATTTCAGGAGCCGGAGGAATCATCGCCATTGCCGATTCTCTATATATATCAGGATGTTCCAATACGTCAACAGTTATAGGAAGTGCATCTTCATCAGATACCGGTATTGGCACAGGAGGCATCGTTGGAGGTAGCGGGGCAAGCTATATAACGAGCTGCACAAACTCCGGCACAATAAAAGGGGATGAAGGTGTAGGAGGCATTATTGGAAGCACTCGCATAAAAGGCAGTCGAAACCCTGAAGCGCCGGAGCCATATGCTCACAATTATACCATGGTCAAATATTGTGGTAATACAGGAAACGTCATGGGAGAAATCACGGTTGGAGGAATATGCGGTGATTCCAATTTTGGATGCTATGCAGTTTATAATAGTGGGAAAATTGAGGGTAAAGCCCAAGTGGGAGGAATACTTGGAGCCGGAGTAATTGCCGTTACTCATAATTCCGTAAATTCAGGAGAAATTTCAGTTACTAACTATGAAGGTAACTCTTTCTGCGGAGGCATCATAGGCAAAGCCGATATGACATCTATCGCACTTTGTCAAAATTATGGGGCTGTTAATAGTACAGGAACTCATACTGCCGGTATTATAGGAATTTCAGGTAGCACATCAGTAATCCATCAATGTGGGAATTTCGGCAAAATAAACAGTTCAGCGAGTGGTGCCACTGGAGGTATAGCCGGAGAGATAGGCAATCCTTCGGAATGGGGTCCTATAAATACAGCAGAGGTGGTTATTGGCACGATAGAAATCGCGATGGCAGCATTAGGTCCGATTATGGCTTATGCAGAGCATGCGACAGAAGGAGCATTACACATTATTCTGAAGATAGCCGAGCCATTAATCGAATATAGCCTTGTTGGAGCAAACACCTATTTTGAATATCACACCATTCATTCAATTATTCATCATGAAGCTCTTGAACAAATTGACGCTGCTGTAAACGGAGCTACATCAAACATTAGTTCTGACGTTAGCAATGTAATATCTTATATACGTGAAAATACCTATTCCAATATTGATGTGAATGGATTTGATAAATCTATAATTACCAACAATTATATCGCAGAAATAAATAACACTCTTGACTATTACGGCCAAGATAATGGAGCAGACTCCTATAATAACAGCATAAACACTAAGCGGAATAGTCTATGTGATGCTGTTGAAAAAAAGATAGAGGATAAAGAGTTGGCTCATTCGATAATAGCGGGTATTACACTTGGTGCAAGTTTTATTTTCACTACAGGTGCTGTAATAGCCGGTTTTTTCACCGGGGGGGCGACTGCAGCAGCCGTATTTGTCGGGTTGGGAGCAATTACCTCTATTATTAGTGGAGTTAATTCAATCGTTAAAGGCTCTACTGAATTTGAGCAAAACGCAGTTATTATTTCACAATGTATTAATGCCGCTAACGTCTATTCTCCTTCATCCGACGAAACAGGAGCATTAGTAGGAGTCCTCAATGACTATGGAATTATGCGTGATTGTCTCAACACTGCCAATGGAGAAGGTAAGGGCGGTTTTTTCCTCGGGACAGCAGGCGACCGTTCAAAAGTTGATCGTTGTCTATCTTTAGGCACAAATTGGGAAGGCACGATTACTAAAGGGAAACAACTAATAGACATCTCTGATGTTTACTTTTATAATAGCGGAAGTTCAACAGCGCTTAATGCATTATCCCCTTCAGAGATTGGCAATGCATCAAATTATGATGGATGGGATATAGGTACTGATAAAAATCTATGGACTATGCCCTCCTCTTCGTCCAATAAATCATACCCTATTCCATTCTATTCCGAAATGAGAGAAAAATAAAATACAGGTTTAATCAAAATCTCACACCGATGAAAACAATCATGCAATACATTGTAATTCTATTAGCATCATTATCGTGCTTTGCTTTATTTTCATGCCACGATGACCATGACATTTTCTCAAACGAAATAGGTTCTACTTTAGAACATTTTGAAGGAAAAAGAGTATCTACATTCTATCTTCCTCATGATAGTGCGACAATCAGTAACGAGACAAATTCTGCCACTGTTTGTCTCGAAAATACTGAAACATTAAAACGATACGAATTTTCAGCTAAAACAATACTAAAAGACAATCGTCTTGAAGTAAAAATGGATATTCCAAACAATGAAAAAATTGATGATGGTGTATATAACCTTTCGGTGGTTGTTATTACCAATTTAGACATTCTATTAATGCGCATACGTTTCATTGTTAAAATCAGGAAAGAGATGATTGATTTTATTGATGCTAAAATTCCTGAATACAAATATCTATCCGGCAGTGGGACTAATAAAGACCCATATATAATATCATCTACTAAAGATTTTGATTATCTGCTATATAATCTTAAATATGTAGACACAGAACTTCATGGGAAAGGTAGCTATTTTTCTCAGACAGCCGATTTTGATGCACCAAAAGCCGGAGACGATGCCGATGGTCGAGAATATGCAAGTTTCCCATTTGCCGGAATCTATAAAGGAAACGGACACTCCATTTCTAACATAAACTATACTGGGACTAAATCAAGTTCAATAGATACTAATATTGGGCTATTTGACGGATTACATGATGGTGCAAAAATTTCAAATCTTAAATTAGATGTCTCATTCAAAGGAGTTCATACCTATTCAGGAGCACTTGCAGGCTACTCTAATGGGAATGTTACACTTGATAGTATCTCTGTTATAGGTGATATTGATGACTGCCACGAAGCTTGTGGTGGTCTAATTGGAATAAATCAACCATCCAATGGCACTTTGACAATAACAAATTGTAATCTTGATGTTGATATAACTGCCGATGGAACACATATTGGCGGAATAATCGGAGCATCTCACAGCAACACGATTATAAAAGATTCTAAAATAGGTGGTGATGT
>CAZCEB010000020.1:0-13564 GCA_964497305.1 uncultured Muribaculaceae bacterium
ATCGGGAATGGGAAACCAAGTGCCTCGCGCGGTTTCCGAGATTTTAGAGGCTAAGGTTGTGATTGGTGGTCTCTTGCCTGTCGCTCCCCTACAATCAAGTAGAGACTAAGCATGTAGAAAGCTCATTAGTTCCGCGTTTGGACGAGGGTTCAATTCCCTCCAACTCCACAAGATAGAGACGAGTCTTCAATATTTGAAGACTCGTCTTTGGTATATAATTATCTTATAATCCGAAATACAATCTTAGGAAAACGCCATGAATAAATTGTTCAGCTAATATTGCTCGACGCCTAATATCTATCTTCGTTTTCAATTCCAACGTAGATATACTATAACCAAGACCAATTCCAAATTCTTCATCATAGAAATCTACTCCTAATTCACCACCCCAAGAATACCACCGACTTTCAAAATCTTCAATCAACTCAGGTTGTCCATTAGGACGTTCATATTGTATTTCTCGTGTAAATGTTGGATTAATCATCACATGCATTGTCAATCCAAGTCTTATATTAAAATCTTCGCTTTTGTACAAGTTGGGGGTAAATCCCACAATTGAGGCTTTTAGATATGGACGAAGAATATCACCATCATCATAAGAATAATCGTCATAGTAATAATCATCCTCAAATGAATTAAAAAAATCGGACAATACCGAGCCAAAATCCGAGAATGTTTTCCAACATCCCACAGCTCCACCTATCCCAAAATTTGGCGTAGGTTTATAATGATAAGCTAACTCAATATTATATGATTTTTCAAAAGATAAACCTCCTGTAAACGTCAATATATTATGAGAATCTTGGGCACTTGACCTAAAAACAGATAAAACAGATAAAATTATAGCAGATAGCAATATTTTTAATTTCATAGCAATTTCTTATTATTTTTTATACAAAGATAAGTAACTCAATTGATAAAATGTCTATATTTGTAATATCTAAATGTGATAATCATGAAAAAAACATTCATTCTAATGATATTGTCTGTTTTGGGCTTCACAGCGACTGCACAAGACCATAACCTACCTACTGAAAAGATCTTTCATATTGATTTAAAAATCGAAGATGTTGATTTAAATCCTTTTTCTGAATGTAAATTAATTGAGGACACGCGTTCATCAAAGGATTGTATTTCAAACAATTCTACATTCATGAAATTAGAAACGATGCCGTCTCAACAACAGATTAGAATAGATTATATTCACAAGCCTTATGAGCCCACATTTATAGAAGCCGTAGGCTCATTAATCTATAACATTATTGAGGATAATTTTTATCCATACAACACCTATTAGTAATGACCGAAAAAGAGAAATGCATTACAGGTCAACTTTATAATGCCAATTACGACAATGAGTTGATTGCAGAGCGCATGACATGCAAAGAAATATGTTATGATATAAATAATTTACGTCCTTCTCAGACAGAGAAACGAAACCTACTTCTCAAAAAATTATTAGGAAAAACAGGTACACAATTTGAAATCCTACCACCATTCTATTGCGACTATGGTTATAATATAGAAATAGGCGAGAACTTCTTCGCCAACCACAACCTTATAATCCTTGATGGTGCAAAAGTTTCATTTGGCGACAATGTCTTCATTGGTCCCTCATGTGGATTTCATACTGCCGGACACCCATTGAATGTAGAGCAACGCAACACCGGACTTGAATATGCTCTCCCCATAAAAGTTGGTAATAATGTGTAGATGGGAGCAAACGTTACTATTCTTCCCGGTATTACAATTGGAGACAATAGCATTATTATTGGAGCCGGAAGCGTTGTTACAAAAGATATCCCTGCCAATGTAGTAGCAGCCGGAAATCCCTGCCGCATAATCAGACATCTATGATCGGTCCATCAATTTTATTAAATAAACTATTCCGACAATAACAGATACACATGCCAAGCTCACTAATAAAAGATAACGATTATATAGATATTCCCCATCGGCAGGCATCTCTATTATGGGCATAGGATAGATATATAATAAAATCGCACATGCAATGAACACGACAAACCACACAACACACATCACAAAATTGTGTCGTTTCTTTGCCTTACGTTTCTGTTTGGCTTTATATGGCATCGTTTCAAGCATAACTATGTAATCCTCCTAAAAAATAATTTACTCCAAAATAAGTTACCAAAACCGAAAGAAAAGCGATAATACAAAAGCAATGGAAAAACATCGGATTGCGATAACGTGGTATAATTTCTGAGTGAAGAGCGAGAGCATATATAATCAACGTTATCAATGCCCACACTTCTTTGGGGTCCCATCCCCAATATCGCCCCCATGAAACATTTGCCCAAACAGCTCCTAAAAAAATCCCCACTCCAAGCAACAAAACTCCGGGATAAAGCAATGCCTTATTTAACCACATAAGACGCAATCGCTCATTTTTTATACATATAGCAATTACTGAGATGAGCATTATTAATGCCAATAAAGCATAGGAAATCATTATTACCGATACATGAATACACAACCATGGAGAGTCAAGCACAGGCATAATAGGTATTATTGTTGAGCTTGCATTCCCAATGTGTGCAACAAGTCCGAAGAATCCAGAAAGTAGCATTGATAGAGGTAACACATAAATATTGCGTTTGTATATGCACAACGCAATTACAATTATCATTATCGACAGAAAATGCATCGTTTCAGGTCCATTGCTTAATGGTATATGCTGAATAATATACCATTTCATAACATAACCCACAGTTTGAAAAAGCATTAATAAAAATGCGACACCAACCATGTATCGGAATAACCTTTTTTTGACAATAACAAGTCCTAAAAAAAGAATAGCCATCATTAACGCCAGCATAAAATAGATTTTTACAAAAGGGATGTTATTATACATTATTTCAACCTCTATTCTTAAATCTGATAGTGGAGTTACATCTTCCGGCAATGGCTTGATGAGCTGATTGTTTATAAGCATAAATATTAGCTCCACTTTTTCATCTACCTCAAGAATATCTCTATTAAAACAATCTCTGGAATCTTCATGTATTTTTTTTAGCAAATACTCGCCATCAGGAGTAAAAAATTGATTATAAGTGAGATATTTATTATTTGCTCCTAATTTTTGTTTCAATGACTCACTCTCTACCAAGATAAATGGTTGCTTTGCCCAATCTTCGGGATATAACACCCATGAAGCGACCACTTGTTCCGGAGATAGACCGGCATAAGTAGCATTTCCCGTTATTTTTTTTACAAAATCAACTGCAAGTGTATTAAATGGGACAATGCGACCATTGTACAATACTTGTCGTCGAGACATCTGATTAGCATCGCTGAGAGGGACACCCTTTATTGATGACGCATTGGCAGAAATTGCTGAAACACACATTAACACAACAATCATTGATGCCTTTCTCATGTATGAACGGAAACGACCATTTTTTGAAAAAAGTAGTAATAATGTTGCAATACCAAATATTATATATCCCCCATAAGTTATGGCAATACCCCATGGATCATGATTAACCGACAAAATAGTTTCACCTTGATTATTAAAAGATGTTTGATAAATTCTATATCCATTAATTTTCAAGATTTTGTTTACCGACACTTTATATTCATGTCCATTAATAGAAAGATAACTTGTGTAGTCTCGTGGTATTTCTGACGCAGTATGATATGAAATTACAAAGCTATCAAGTTTTAATGTAATTGGTAATGAGGAAGGTGTCAACGTTTCTTCTAAAATAAACTGTGAGGTTTCGTCGCCGGGAGCAAGCATTATGTGTCCTTTTTCGCCAAAAACATAGGTAACACCCGCTCCTATGAGTATTAGTAGTAATGAACAATGAAACAACATCGATGGTAATCGATGCCACAATTTAAATTTTATAATTGCACATATAATCAATAACGCAATTATTACCCATACCGAAACAAACCACCATGAATTATATATTGACGTAGTCAATAATGTTGATGTAGCTAATAACACGATAATAGCCACATAAATTAGTAATACTAATTTTTTAGAGTGGTGCATATTGTGTATTTATATTTGCTTTTATAGCCATACATTCCATTTCAATCAGCCATCCTGGACGACACACCGGAGCCAACACTATGATATAAGGAATATTAGAAAATTGTTGTTGAAACATTTCTTGTACTGCTCTATAATCAGCGATATCACGAAGATAAACGATAATATGGGCAACATCATTCCATTCACATTGCGCTTCAGTCAATAATGCTTCTACATTTTCCCACATTCGCGTAGTTTGTTTTCTAATATCGCATGGATACATGATCTCTCCTTTGTTGTTTATACTTGCCGTACCTGATATAAATATATGACGACGATCACCATAATCAACACATGTACCACGTTCAAAAGAGACTCCATACTCATACGTTGGATTTAGATGGCTTGACGCATATAGATATGATATCTGTCCATCTTGCAAGCGACCTACCGCATATGCATCCATTTCTACCACATTATAATGACTCGGATGTCGACCTCCTATTCCTGTACTTGCAATAAAATGAGTGTTACGTGATAATCCTTTTTGTGCAAAAACATCATTACGACCTTTTACCACTCCGGCATAATTTACATCTACATTTTGGACAAAAAACCAAGTTCTTATACAATTATCAGCAAGCGTACACCCTTGATTTTGTAGATTAATGTCATAATCTACAAGTAACGCACGTGTAGCAACTTCACTTTGCATACTCGGAGCGGTACTGCATCCTAACCATAAATGCTTATATTCTCCATGAGCAACTTCATAAAGCCCACTATTGAGTCGCTTTACATTTACATTTTGCTGAAAATACACCCATAATGCAATTTTTGTTCCATCCAAAGGTGGTTGTTCCACTATTGAAACTGCACATTCATCACTTATTTCCAGATATTTATACTGATTTGCTGAATCGCTTAAGAAATAACGCTTAAATATGGGGCTATAGGATTCATCTAATTCCGAATTTTTCAATCGGTCAAATGCACGATGAATACCATTGGCTTGCGAAATAAAATCACACGCTTTGCCAATATAATTAAAAATTACATGAGCCTCTGAAATACCATTGTTTATATTAAATTTTGATATCTGAACGCTTATTTCTAAGTCATTAAATATAATAGAGTAATAAGTCATAATTAATATATGATTTATAATGTTTTGACATTATAAAATTGAAATTTGATTTATACCTTTATTTAAACCTAAACACTTTATATTTATTTCTCTGCTCCGGTGTCTATCCAACTCTTAATCAAATCTAATGTTGTTGTTGATAATACCTCAACTGAATGATCATATTTCCATGTTGATGTTACATTACTACTCAAAATATTATAGAGTGTACTGTTTAAAGCATCACCTGGCAATACTAATATCTCATTTTCATTAATAATTGACGGCTTGTTTACAAGTGCTTCATAACTTCTTCCTTCGGTTAAATATAATCCTGCTGCTGCAAAATTACTTCCACCATGACATTGTGAACATGTTACATTAAACACACTTTTTTGGATGGCACTAAACATCCCTACATCAACTTTTCCGACTTCAAAATACAAAGTATCTAATGTGTGGTCAACTGAAATAGACTTAAATGTTATCACTCGTTTGCGCAAACGGTCAATTCCACATAATTCTATTGTTTTTACTTGAGAAGTTACTCCCGACATTATTAATTCAACTTGATTTGTCTCATTATTAATTGTCGTTACATTTTTTGATATAACAGCATACTCACTATCTCCAAATCCCGCAACAGCAATATTATATTCATCGGACCACCGATCTACACCATCTAATTCCCCGGTGAGCATTACAGAGACACCCTCTTCTTGAGATATTAATGTATCATCAAAAATTTTTCCATCGTCGCAAGATGTTAATACAGTCAAAATTATAAATATGGCAATTATTGCTTTAATTATTCTCATGATACTAATACATTAAAATGTATACTGAACTTGAATTGTACCTGAATGTGTTGCAAGACCCAAATTATCTTCATCACGATCAAGTTGAGAATCATGACCAGTGCGACCAATATACTGATACATTGCTTGGAGTTTTACATTTATATTCTTGAAGAAATAATTAACCCCTACAGCAGGCATGTTTAACATCCCATTTTTATCTGTTCCATTGCGGTCAAAAAAGTCATAACGCAATGCGGCCTGTAATCTATCAGTTACAAAATATCCGCCTTGAATATATCCTCCTACATAATTATAACTTTCTTCTATTTTTTGGCGTTCAGTAAAACCGACATTCATATAATAGAATTCAGCGCCAACATATAATCGATTCTTCAACCAAGCAAATTCAACCCCGGCACGAAAATCGTTAGTACTTTCGTTCTCACTCTCAACATTTAACGACGTAGATAACCCAATGAGCATTTTATTGTCATTAAGACGATCCGGGGAACCTTGAGAAGATGGCATTACTCCATAGGGCATATATGTTAAACGTCCGGCATATAATAATGATGGGATGTGCCAATCATCACTAAATGTTTTACCGGCAGTATTTACTGCCGCTCCCGAGCCATTAAAGAGACCTATCTGATACCCGAATTTTTGTTTATATAATCCATGAACTTCAATTCCCAAATCAAAACCGGTTCCTATATTTGGAGTTACAGCATTCAACGAATATGGCATTATTACGGGCGCAGTAAGTGATGTAGGTAAAACCGGGAAAAGGGTCTCTCCAAGTGTAGTCAGATAAGCATGAGAAAATGGAGTTTTAAATTTACCTACCTTTATTCCTAAAGTCTCATAGGGCTGTACATTAGCCCACGCTTGTTGCAACAATGTCCCGGAACTTGAAGCTGCATTTAGCGAAAGATTAAACGTTACTATATCAAAGGCCTTACCCGTAAAGCCTAATACTGCATAGGGTATAGAAAAGCCTGAATTTGCAACATTATCTTGATTATATGCGGCATCAAGTCCTTCATCATCATAATAATTAATATTAGCTGCTGTTTGAACTAATAGATATGGTTTAAATACGAAATCATTTTTCTGGGTTTTAAAAGTAAAACCTTCTCGTCCGGCAAGTGAAACAACGCCATTTTCTGTATCTGCATCATATTGCGCTTGCGCTATAGGGAACGTTGCTATTGCTGTAATTATAAATAAAAATATTTTTTTCATAATAGTATATATTTAATTTTAAAGAGATTGTAGAAACCGCACAAGAGCATCTCTATCACTCTTGGGCATATTTTTGAATATATTTTTTGAAGCTTCACCTTCTCCTCCATGCCACATTATTGCCTCTATAAAATTGCGTGCACGTCCATCATGAAGGAAATATGTGTGTCCATTTACTTTTTCTTGTAGACCGACTCCCCACAAAGGAGTAGTTCGCCATTCATTACCTCTTGCAAGTCCAGATACATAATTATCATTTAAACCAACACCCATTATTTCTGAGCCCATATCATGTAATAAGAAATCGGAATATGGATGTATTGTTTGATTTCCTAACCATGGCAAATCTGTTCCATTTAGCAACACTGAGCCACGAGCACGAGTATGCAACGTTGTAACATGACACAAATGGCACTTTGCCTGATAAAACATCTTTTCTCCTCTTTGGACTTCAGAATCATTAATATCTCTTCGGGCTGGGACTCCAAGAGCTTGCATATATAAATCGACATCTTCCATATCTTCTGTTGATATATCAAGTTGGTCATAAGTCAATCCCATCATTGAGCCTTGATTTATTTGCATCTGTCCTTCACAAATTTCCTCCGGATAACGGCTATTAGTAACGCCCATATCACTCGAAAAACCAAGTTCAACAGTTAAATCGGCATGTTGAGCTTTATTCCCGGAAACGCCCAATTGCTTGACCCCTCGCTCTACAATATAATTGCATCTCCCACTTATTCCATATTCAGGATAATTACTACGACGAGCTAATGCTTCTATCTCAGTTGGGTCTAACGCCATCATCTGCCCCATTCCAACATGACGCAAGGGAATGCGCACTGTACACATCAAATCATCAGGGGAAATTGAATCGGCATACCAGTCTGTGATTTCATACTTTGGATAACATAATTCATATATCTCGCCATCGGGAAACGCAAATGTTTGATACTCAAATGTCGCTTTTAGCTTACCCTCTGGCTTAACCCCATAAATAGACTGGTCATGCAATACTCGTCCATAATCTTTAAAAAAAGCGCCATTCTTTCGGGATACATAAACAAGCATTGCTGAAAATCCATAGGCTCCACTTCCGCCATCGCTCCAAATTGCAGGGCGAGTACGTCCGGCATTTCTATGACAACTTCCACATGAATATCCGGCATAAACCGGTCCAAGTCCTCCTCCGGCAGAATTAGTACTCGTTCGCACATCATCATAGAGCCTATCTCCTCTAATAAAACGTGTTAAATTATTTCCTGAAACCCAATCGGCTTCTGTATCAAATGCATAAGATGAATTAAGAAAAATCGTTGAAGTCCCCGCCGATAACGAATAACCGGCAGGAACCTCGATATCCAAAACATCAAATCCATCTTCTTCACACGAACATAGAATTAATATTCCCAATAATAGGATTACAAATTTTGGAAATCTATTCATATAAATAATTTATTAAAACACAGAAACAGATTGAGGATAACACACATGTCTCACTCAATCTGCTATATCTGTTAACTATTAGCTATTAATCATTTACCATACGTGGATTTCCATTCTTAAATAATAAGAATTCTAATGTATGGAAACCTCTCACCGATTGAGCGGCTTCTATAGCATCATCAGCATCTCCATCACTCCAATTTAGATTATCATAGTTGCCTGAATTCAATATTTGAACAATAGCATCTTGATCAAGAGGCCAACTATCCATATTGGGATCTAATCCAAGAGCATCAACAGGGCCAAAAAGAAATGCCTCACTCTTCTCCCATGGCTCACGAGCATTCAACCACGCTTTACAAGCTACTTCAAACGCACTATTCGAAGGATTGTTTTTAAAATTTACGACTGAAGTATATAATGCTTCATTCTTTTCTTTTAGTGATTTGTAAGTAGGGAGAACAACAACATCAACATAGTCATCAACAATAGCTTGTAGCTGAGCGGCACGACCACTTATTGTCGTAATAACTGCCCTGAGTTTAACATCCATTACTTCCTCTAATACAGCACATGCACTCATTGCTTCTACCGCTTCTTGACTATTAATGTGATTACGGAATGGTTGAGGTATTGCCTGAATTGCATTTGCCGCATTTGTTATAGCAGCTTTAACCTCTTCGTCTAATATAGGATTTATCTCTGCAACCAACGCTGAAATAGAATTCGCATTAATTGAGCCATCAGTAGACCCATAATAACTATTTTGTATTGATAAAATATTATTGGTATAGTCATCTCGTGAATGCCAGCTATACCATGATTCTACAGCATATAAAGCTTGTGTTGTTTTACCTGATACATATAAGTTATAAGGATCGCCAATTTTAGCCGTACCAACTTCCGATGCAATTACCACACATCCATCGATAATTTGTTGGATACAACTTATAGCACTTGAATATTGGTTATTATCATGTTTCTTAAATATCTCTGAATATGCAACTCCACCGTCATAACTATCTTCCCACGCTTCATAAAGCGTAGTAGCATCTTTCTTTAATAATGCACTCACTTGATACATATAATTACCCCAACTCGATGCATTATCTTTATTATAATCTATCTCTGCCGAGTCTGGTACATCAGGATTACCTCCGTTATCTTCACTACATGAAACTAATGGTACTATGCAGGTTACTACTGCAATAAATAAAAACTTCTTTAACATATATACTAATTTTATTTGTTACTTACTGAAATGAATAGCGCTATATTTTACTTTGCAAAGTTAGTACTACTCCTAAATTGCTGAAATACTCTAATTTAAGTATTTTTTAATCCTATATAGGTTAGCAATTACCCACATATTATTACTTTTTAATAAACCAATCAACAAATGCAATTCCTATAGAAAACTCATTTTCACTATTATATGAGCCTTTACCAAAAACTTTATTCGTTCCTATTTGACGTGTTGTATATTCTGCTTTTACAACTAAATTTGGCAACGCAAACCAATTTATTCCGGCTTGCCATTGACTCACTTGAAGTCGTTGATCCATCACCTGATTGGCCTCTCCTCGTTCTTGTGGATTATAATATTCATATCGAGCATAAGGATAAATCGTAGGAAAATTTCTTATTTGAAATATATTTTTAATATTAACTCCCATCTCGGCACCATAACCTAACGAATTTTTAGCAACAGGACCAATTCGACTATATGGTGATTTATTTGATAAACTTATCTTATTTATATTTGATAACTCAGCTGAATTTCCCACATACCCATATATTATATTGGCTCGTGTTGTCAGATATCTATTTATATATTGAACATCCCAAGAGAAAATTGATACAGGAATACGACCTATACTTGCATAGGTTTGTTCTTTATCTGAATTACTTCCGGCATCACTACAATAATACATTGAAATACCCGTACGCAACCCCTTTATTCCACAATAATCAATTCGACCAACATAGCCGGGTGATGTAAAATTATCTGTTTCAAAATAACCCTGTTTGCCTGCACTAACCCAATTATTACGGTCAAATCCATTTGCATTTAAACCGGCAACGACCATTGCTTGATAATTAAAACGACCATAATCCTTACCAAAGCTACCAAATATTTCTATTCCGGTTTCATGCCATGTACATGGCAATAATGAGGTCTCACTCTCAGGACGCATCGCACCAAAAAAGTTAATAGGCTCATGGTGTGCATTAGTAAGCCCTACAGGGACTATCATGTGTCCTACTCTCACATTAAATTCCGGAGCAATAAGACGCGTTATATGAAATTGCTCCAACGCAACTTCTCCACCTTTTTCTATTTCAGTTTCATATTCTCCATTTTCACTATTTTCAAGTTCAAGAGCTGTGCCTGTTCCACCTGATTCAAATTCTATTTCTGTACCAAGAATCCATTTATCGGTAAATTTATAATCAATCGCAAAAACTAATCGCGGAATAGCAATTGTATTACGATTCACCTTTGCATTACCTTCGCTACTACCGGCAAAACGATTAATACCATAATCCTTAAAACTTGCTACAGCTTCACCATAACCGCCAAATCGGAATTTACTATATGTATCATAATCCGATATTATTGTATCACTATCTACTGCCGACATTGAAATCCCGGTAGCCAAAGAACTACATATTAATCCTAATTTTAATTTATTCATTTTACAAATATTTTTTTGCAAAGGTACTGTTACCACAATTAAACCAAAATACTCTAAAATGAGTATTTTACATAAACCTTTATACCCATTTTATACCTAATTTTAAGGAGCATTTACATGTTAACATCATTTACTTTTCATCATTTTTGAGTATTGCACAACAACTCTCATTTAAGTAATTTTGCATACGATAATTTTATAGGCATCAGCCAATATAAATGAAAAATATAACCAAATATCATTCTTCCGATAAACTGAGAGATTTAATCCGTGACAATAGTTCATTACTAATGGTAATGAGCCGTTTTGGCATTTCATTAGGATTTGGAGATAAAAGCGTTAAGGAAATTTGCGAGGAACAGAATGTTGATACAGCTACATTTCTGTCTGTTGCAAACTTTATCAGTAAAAAAGAGAACGACTACAATCATCTATCATTAATCTCTTTAATGCATTATCTGAAAAGAGCTCACACCTATTTCCTCGATTTCAATCTCCCTCAAATAAGACGAAGACTTCTTGAAGCAATCGATTGCTCCGGAGCCGATGATGTTGCTTTTCTCATTATTAGATTTTATGATGATTACGTAACTGAAGTGCGTAAACACATGGAATATGAAAACAATATTGTTTTCAGCTATGTTGACAATCTATTAAACAACATATTACCTGAAAACTACTCTATCAATGAATTTGCATCAAAACACAACCACATTGGAGATAAATTAGCCGAACTTAAAAATATTATAATTAGTTACTATCCCGAAAAGGACAACGACCTTCTCAATGCTGTTCTCTTCGACATTATTAATTGTGAACAAGATTTAACCGCTCATTGCTTAGTTGAGGACAACCTATTTGTTCCGGCTGTTGAAAATTTAGAAACAACATTGATGACCAATGGAACATCGGTCTATACAAATTCACAACAAGAAGAAACAGCAACTGACACTAAATTAGAAATACTATCACAACGTGAAAAAGAAATAATAGGATGTGTAGCTAAAGGTATGACAAACAAAGAGATTGCAAACACTCTTTGCCTGTCGGTTAACACAATTACTACTCACCGACGAAATATTTCAAATAAATTAGAGATACACACCCCCAATGGCTTAACAATATATGCTATAATTAATAAACTTGTAAGTCTTCAGGATATTAAATTATCATAAATAATAAAAAGCCACTCTTAGTTAGAGTGGCTTTTTCTATAATGTTAAAACAATATTGTTTTCTTCAGCAATGCGTCGCATGTTTAAGATTGCATAACGCATACGCCCTAAGGCAGTATTTATACTAACATTTGTAGCATCAGCAATTTCCTTGAAACTCATGTCGCGATAATATCGCATTATCAATACCTCACGTTGACTCTCAGGAAGAGCCATGACAATACGTCGCACATCTTCATGTATCTGATTAGTAACCAAGTAATACTCGATATTTTCCTCACACAAATCGCGACGATTCAACAAATTTGTATCTTCATCATCGGCTGAAATTGTATTTTCCGACTTTTCTTGACGATAATAATCTATTATCAGGTTATGCGCTATGCGAGAAATCCATGCCGAAAATTTTCCTGTCTCAGTATAACGACCTTGTTTGATTGTCATTATAGCTTTAACAAAAGTCTCCTGGAAAATATCGTCAGCAAGATCTTTATTCTTTACAATATGAAATATATATGAAAAAACACGCGACTGATGGCGCTTGAGCAACGCATCAAATGCTTCATTATTACCTTTAGCATAATCAGCCACCAACTGTTCGTCAGTGAGCTTTGTCAATACTTGCATTACTATTCTGTTTAAAATTTAGAGTAGTGTTGTGCTATAGGCAGTTATTTTTAGGTTGATAAATAGATTGTTTTTAATGGTTTACAAAGACAAAAGTAATTGTTATAAACTAAAAATGCAAGAAAAATCACAAAAAAACGCCACTTATTACAATATTTATACATTAAAAACTAATGTTTAATATAATAAATACACATCATCATGCGTTTTATAGGTGTAATTAATAAATAGAATTGCCTATGAAGAAAATTTCTACTCCTTCTTTTGAGACAGTTCATGACGATGTTGATGTTATTGACACTAAAATTGCTCAACCGCGAAAATCAACACTCGATTTTCTAAAACAATTTGCAAGAACCTACCATTACGAAAAGAAAATCGAAACATCACTCGGAAACATGATTCTCAACTAATTGACACAAAACGCAAGATCCCAC
>CAZCEB010000021.1:0-13149 GCA_964497305.1 uncultured Muribaculaceae bacterium
CAGAATCATTATTTAATCGTGGATTATGCCTTCCAAGTGGATCAAGTCTAAGCGACAATGATATTCATCGCGTTATAACTGCTATAAAAGAACAGTTTTAAAGTTATTATAAATATAAAGTATAGTAATGGAACAATATAATAATAAGATCGCACTTATTACAGGTATTACAGGACAAGACGGCTCTTTCCTTGCTGAATTTCTACTTGAAAAAGGATATGAAGTACATGGAATTATTCGTCGTAGTTCTTCTTTTAATACCGGACGCATTGAACATTTATATTTAGATGAATGGGTAAGAGATATGAAACAACGTAGGTTAATAAATCTTCACTACGGAGATATGACCGATTCAAGTTCTCTTATTCGTATAATCCAAGAGGTACAACCCACGGAAATATATAATCTTGCAGCACAAAGCCATGTAAAGGTCTCATTTGATGTACCGGAGTACACCGCTGAGACAGACGCTGTTGGGACACTCCGTCTATTAGAAGCTGTGCGCATCCTAAAAATGGAGAAACGCACTCGCATTTATCAAGCAAGCACATCGGAATTATATGGTAAAGTTCAGGAAGTGCCACAAAGTGAGAAAACGCCGTTCTATCCACGCAGTCCATATGCATGTGCTAAAT
Organism: uncultured Muribaculaceae bacterium; assembly: GCA_964497305.1. Taxonomy (GTDB): domain Bacteria; phylum Bacteroidota; class Bacteroidia; order Bacteroidales; family Muribaculaceae; genus RGIG4079. The sequence goes on from CAZCEB010000021.1 coordinate 636, forward strand.
TATATGGTTTTTGGATCACAAAAAATTATCGTGAAAGCTATGGCATGTATGCTGTAAATGGTATTTTATTCAACCATGAAAGTGAACGCCGAGGAGAGACTTTTGTTACTAGAAAAATCACATTAGCCGCAGCTCGCATTGTTAATGGCTTACAAGATAAATTATATCTTGGTAACCTTAATGCTTTACGTGATTGGGGATACGCTCGAGACTATGTTGAATGTATGTGGCTCATAATGCAGCAAGAACAGCCAGACGACTATGTTATTGCAACAGGTGAATACCATACTGTTAGAGAATTTACTACTCTTGCATTTGAACGTGCAGGCATCTCTATACGATGGGAAGGAGAAGGTCTCGATGAAAAAGGTATTGACCAAGCAACAGGTAAAGTACTTGTTGAAGTTGACCCAAAATATTTCAGACCGGCCGAAGTTGAACAATTACTTGGTGATCCAACAAAAGCAAAAGAACGACTTGGATGGAATCCTCGCAAGACATCATTCCAAGAACTTATTAATATTATGGTTGATGCCGATCTTGAACTCATCAAGAATCAAAAATAAAACAATGAACATAGATTCAAAAATATATGTAGCAGGACACCGCGGACTTGTCGGGTCAGCGATATGGAATAATTTACAAAAGCGCGGTTACACCAATCTAATTGGTCGTACACATGCGGAATTAGACCTTCTTGATGGAGCCGCTGTACGTGAGTTTTTTGACACAGAACAGCCGGAATATGTTATTCTTGCCGCTGCACATGTAGGTGGTATAATGGCTAATAATATCTATCGTGCTGATTTTATCTACAAGAATCTACAAATTCAGCAGAATGTTATAGGTGAAAGTTTTAGGCATAATGTAAAAAAACTTTTGTTTCTCGGTAGCACTTGTATTTATCCCAAAGAAGCAAATCAACCAATAAAAGAAGATGAATTGCTTACGTCTCCACTTGAATATACCAATGAACCTTATGCAATCGCTAAGATTGCCGGTCTTAAAATGTGCGAAAGTTTCAATATTCAATATGGGACAAACTATATTGCTGTAATGCCAACTAATTTATATGGTCCTCGCGATAATTTTCACTTAGAGCGTAGCCATGTTTTACCGGCGATGATTCGCAAAATGCACCTTGCAAAACTTCTAATGGAAGAAAACATTGATGGCATAAAATCAGATTTCAATAAGATGCCAGTAAATGGTATTGATGGCAATGCATCATTAGAGGATATACATTCTACATTAAAAAAATATGGGATATTTAAAGATCGGCTTGTTCTTTGGGGTACAGGTACACCTCTAAGAGAATTCCTTTGGAGTGAAGATATGGCTGATGCCTCTGTTCACATTCTTGAGAACGTATCATTTGCTAACTTGAAAGGGGATAATACAGAAATACGTAACTGCCATATTAATATTGGAACAGGAAAAGAAATTTCAATTTCTGAATTGGCACAAATTATTAAAGATGAAATAAAATATAACGGGGATATTCATTGGGATAATACAAAACCGGATGGAACAATGAGAAAACTCTGCGATGTTTCGAAATTACACTCTCTTGGATGGAAACACACTATAGATATAGAAGAAGGAATACATCGATTATACTCTTGGTATCTTAATCAATAGTACTCATTATTATTTCACAAATGGACACACTTGCTTTTTATATTACGGTATTTGCTATTCTACTTTTATGTGAGCTAATATATTTTCGCATAGCTCGTCATTATAATATTGGAGATAGTGTTACACATAGATCATCTCACAAAAATTTCCAATTAACCGGTGGGGGTATTATATTTATCCTCTCTGCTGTTATTTTTTGGATATGGTATTCAATATGGGAACAAGCTCTACCAATCCCTCATTTTGATACAATGATGAAATGTGCTTTGGGATTAGCCATTATAAGTTTAGTTGATGATATTAATGATCTTCCTCCTATTTCACGATTAATCGTACATGTTATAGTTGTTGCAATTACATTCTCATACATTCTTCAACATGGATATACTGATATATATATTCTTGTACTTGTAGGTGGAGTTGGTCTTATCAATGCATATAATTTCATGGATGGAATCAATGGAATTACAGCAGGTTATTCTATAGTATCACTCGGCACACTTTTGTATTGCTACATAGAAACTCCTGGTATTCCAACTGAATTCATAATCTCATTGCTTATCGCAACACTAATATTTACATTCTTCAATTTTAGAAAAAAAGCAATTTGCGTTGCCGGTGATGTTGGAGCTATTATAATGGGATGTTTCATATTATTTTTATCTATTGAGTTGATACTGCTTAGAAATGATGCAACTCCTATTGTGTTTTTAATCGTATATGGCGTTGATAGTGTTTATACTATTTTCCAACGTTTATTTATGGGAGAGAATATTTTTCTCCCACATCGCCATCATTTGTATCAAGTATTTGCCAATCAATGGGAAATACCTCACTACAAAATTTCTATAGGATATTGTTTAACACAACTACTAATTAACATTACATATTTCTTTATTCCCGGTGATTATAAATGGACATATGTAATTATAATAGTAATTCTTTTAAGTATAATATATTTTTCCGCAAAACGCTCACCTCTAAGTAAACGCCACTAAAGTATTATTCAGCTACATAATAAAATAGGTCGCATTTTCATGCGACCTATTTTATTTAATAATCTTATTGTTTTAATTCTTTACTTACCACCGATTGAATCTGATACGGTCAAACGAGCGCGACCTTTTGCGCGACGACGAGCCAATACTTTGCGACCATCAGGTGTTGACATTCTTTCACGGAAACCGTGTTTGTTTACTCTTTTTCTGTTTGAAGGTTGAAATGTTCTTTTCATTGCCGTTATTTATTTTTGTTTATTTTCTATTACAATTCGGAGTGCAAATTTAGCAAATATTTTTCACTTTGGCAAATATCTATTTTATTTTAATATCGATTTATAACGGAATTACACCTATTCCAGGTCGTTCTGGAATAGTAACCTTTCCGTTTACAATCTTCATACCATCAAAAATATCATTTGCAATAAGTAAATTTCCATCAAGATCAGCCCAATCAACCATTGGAGCGAGCTGAGAAGCAGCACTTACAGCACATGAAGTCTCAGTCATACATCCTAACATAACTTTCATACCCATCGATTTTGCCAAAACAGCCATTTTATATGCCTCATGCATACCAGTACTCTTCATCAATTTTATATTAATACCATCGTAAGCCTCTGCTGCACGCTTGACATCAGGAAGTCTTTGTAAGAATTCGTCTGCAATTATTGGTAATGGACTACGTTCACGCAACCAAGCTGTCTCCTTTATCATTTCCTTAGGCATCGGTTGTTCCACAAATAAGCAATTTCGTTCACTTAACCAATGACACATTTCTAATGCTTTTTCTTTACTACTCCATCCCTGATTTGCATCAACACAAATGGGACGTTCTGTTTTTGAGCGAATTATTTCAACAAGTTCTTTATCATTATCCAACCCCATTTTCACTTTTAAAACATTATAAGGATTTGCTTCATCTACTTTTTGACGAACAACATCAGCCTTGTCAATTCCTATTGTAAAAGATGTATCAGGAGCATTATTCGAATTTAGACCCCAAATTTTATACCATGGCTGTCCCATAATTTTTCCCAATAAATCGTGTAAAGCGATATCGACAGATGCTTTTGCGGCCCTATTATCTGGAGCAACCACATCCATATATTCATGTATATCCTCTATACGAAATGGGTCATTAAATTGAGAAAGTTCAAGTTGAGATAAAAATTTAGTTACACTTTCTACACTCTCTCCTAAATATGGAGGCATTGAAGCCTCTCCATATCCTATAATTCCATCATACTCAAGACGAACTTGAACGCCTGGTGTAGTAGTGCGACTATATTTTGCCAAATTAAATGAATGACGTAATTTTAACTCATATGGTTCAAATGACAAATTTAATTTACCTGATTTTACGGTTTTACGAGTAGGTTCTCCACAAGCAGAGAACGAAATTGGAGATGCCAATGCTAGCATTCCTAATCCCGTATTACGAAGAAATTTTCTGCGATCCATATATAAATTTTTACTTATTTTCTATATTAAAATACCATGAATGTTCTGATACTCTAGTAATTCCTTTTGTACCTTCATTTCCATTTATTCTCACTGCATGCAAAAATGGAGTCGTTAAATACTCTTTTGAATTAGGGTCTACACTATTTCTTTTTACACGTCCCGATGCATGTACATATTTACCATTACTATCATAAACCGCAACATGAGTTACTTTACGAGTCTTCGCATTTCCGAAAAACAGCAAATCCCCCGCCATGCAATTTTTCCAATCGCTTGCTTCTAAACGAGTTCCGGTTAACGCCTGCTGAGAAGCATCACGCATTAAAATTATCCCATTAGAAAAATAACACACACGAGCCAAGCCTGAACAATCCAAAGACTTAGTTGACATTCCGCCCCATAAGTAAGGCGTTCCCATCATAGAATATGCTATATCAAGAATTTTATCTGCATCAAACTTTTGATTTGCCCATTCTTCAATAGTTACTACATCTTTTGTTTTAAGCCATCCCTTTCTTCCATCAGGAAGAGTTATCTCTATTTTATCATCGTTTTTAGACAACTGACCATTTACAATACATCCATTAACTAAATCTGTTACTACATTTCTTACTGACATTATGTTTTTATTATCATACACATTCACTTGTGTCAACGATGTAATTACCAAACGATTTGATTGGCGCCATTTATTCATCTCTTCAGCATTTTTTGTGATAATTGAGTTTCCAATTATATAGGATATATATCCATCTGGAGATTGAACCCTCCACCACTCGCCATTTTTCTCAAGTAACCTTAAGGGTGTCCCCATTAATGCTTGTGATACAATCTCAGCTGAATGACTCGGTTTTTCTCGCAAATGAGCAACAGAGATTCTTACAATACCCCAATTTGTCATTGGGTACACAACTATACTATCAATAAAATTAATCCCCTCTTTTTGCATTATTTGAGCAAAAGCGTCACGAGCTTCAATTTCTGAGGTCTTCCCCTTAACCACTAACCCATCAGTTGTTTTATATGCAAAAACTGACCATATTGCTTGACGACTATCAGGAGCATATTTTTGTCTTATTGATGTTATTACTTCATCATTTATCTTATTTATAAGATGATTTTCTTGTGCAATAATATTTATCGACAAAAATAATGTTATCGCTAATAAAAATTTTAGTCTGTGCATAATTAATTGTTTATATATTTTGTTTCTAATATTTCAAGACGTTTTTTCCACCCTGGATAGAATAAATTTCCCTTAGAGCACTCAACTTCACCAACTTGAAAATCAACCGTTTCACTCCTAAGAAATTTCTTCTGCGGATATAATTGACCACAAACGCCACTATTTGTAGCAAAACGATACTGATCCATTCCTGTAGAATAAAATTTCTGTGTTACCTTATTATTTGCTTTAATATATCGACCAAAAGAAGGATCGACAGGCACCCATCCTATCCCCTCAAAATAAACTTCAGCCCAATCATGTAGATTTTTTTGACCTGGATGCAACATCCAACCACTTTCCCATCTTGCGGGAACTCCAAGTGTACGCATTAAAGAAATATATAATAATGCCACTTGACCACAATCACCATGATTCTCATTTAAAACATACTGAGGAAGGCACTCAATTGTACTGTATTCCCGAGCTCCTGCCCATGGATAATTTTTAACAATATAATCATACACAAGTTCTGATTGTTTATACGGATTTTTCTCCTTCCCAACAACATTATTTGCTAAAGAATCCAATCTGATAATATGAGGTAACTCTATCGATGTATACTTTTTATATAATACCGACGATGTATCATATGGTAAAATATTTTTTTCAATATACTCCGGCATAAAAAATTGAGCTGCAACATTATATTCTCCAATATATTCAAAATGGATTATTGAATCAGTTGTTTCTAAAATCGGAATTTCAAAATAAATTGTATTATGAACTGATTTGCCTATTGATACCTCATATTTCTGAGGTATAGATGACAAAACATTAACATTGCGTTGTCTATCAGACTCTATAGGCAACGGCATCCATACTTTTAATGTGTCTCCAATCAAAAAATCATGTTTTGGCACATCAATTGAAAATTTATATTTCACATATTTTTCATTCGATATTGAGCCATCTCCTTGTGTAATATCAACTATTGAATCTACCCAAAATATTTCTTCAGTTGTTGCATCAGCCCCTCTACCATTCCATTCTCCTCTTAATTCTGGGCACAATAATTTTAAATTACCTGGAGATTTCCTATGCATTCTTAACTCTCCATTAATTTCCATTACTTCAAGGTACTTGTTCGCAATGTAATTATCTATATCTGATTCTGTTATATTAGGATATAACTCAACTAACTTATCTTTTGCTTGTGGTATAGTTAACGAAAAATCAGAAATAATCCTTTGTTTTATGGCCATTTCCGTATTCTGTTCTAACCATATAGGAGTTGCTTCATTTAAGGCACAAGAACTTGAGTATATAGTAATAATACTAACAGATAGTATTTTAAACCACTGATCTTTCATAATCATAAATAATTGTTACATTGTAAAGATAATAAATTATCCCGAGATAGACAAAGAGACAATGTATTTCCAAATTACAAAGCATAAAAAAGGGTGTCAAGACTTACATGACACCCCCATATATTAATAAAAAGAACTTTATATTAAAGACGATATAACTGATTTAATCTCTTTTCCAAGCGCATTTGCTTCATCCATTGTTGCAGCCTCAGAATAAATACGAATAATTGGCTCGGTATTAGATTTTCGTAAATGAACCCAACTATTCGGGAAATCGATTTTAACACCATCTATATCTGTAATTTTTTCAGATGAAAATTTAACTTTTACTGCTTCTAATATTTTATCTACGTCAATTGATGGAGTTAACTCTATTTTTGTTTTTGCAATTGCATAAGCAGGATACCCTGACTTTAATTCGCTCACCTTCTTTCCACTTTTTGCCAATAATGTTAGAAATAACGCAACCCCAACAAGAGCATCACGACCATAGTGAGAGGCAGGATAAATAACACCACCATTACCTTCTCCTCCAATTACCGCACCTGTTTCTTTCATTTTGGTTACAACATTTACCTCGCCAACTGCAGATGCAGAATACTCACAATTATGCATTAAAGTAATATCTTTTAAAGCTCTAGATGAACTTAAATTTGAGACGGTTGCCCCCGGAGTTTTAGACAATACATAGTCTGCTATCGATACTAATGTATATTCTTCTACAAACATTTCTCCATTTTCCATAACAATTGCCAAACGGTCAACATCCGGATCAACAACAAAACCTACATCAGCAATACCTGCCTTCATTAAATCAGATATCTGTGTTAAATTTTCTGGCAATGGCTCAGGAGTATGAGCAAAACGACCTGTTGGATCACAGTTTAACTCAATTACATTTTGTACCCCTAAAGATCTTAATAATTCCGGAATAGCAACACCGCCTACAGAATTTACAGCATCTACAGCAACAGTAAAGTTTGCTTCTGCAATAGCTTTAACATCGACTAAATCTAACGCAAGAACACTATCAATGTGTTTACGAGTATATGTTGTATTTATATATTCATTCCCTAATTTATCAACCGGCACAAACTCAAATGCATCAGCATCCGCAATCCTTAGAACCTCACGACCTTGAGCATCATTCAAGAATTCACCATTCTCATTTAATAATTTCAATGCATTCCATTCTTTCGGGTTATGAGATGCTGTAATAATAATACCGCCACAAGCGTTTTCTGCAACAACAGCAATTTCTGTTGTTGGAGTTGTTGCTAGTCCGATATTAATCACATCAAACCCCATCCCTGTCAACGTCCCAACAATAATATCATTTACCATTTTACCTGATAATCGAGCATCACGACCAACAACAATTGAACGCGTTTTCTTTGTTGTAATAGACTTTATAAATGTAGCATATGCCGCAGTAAATTTCACAATATCAAGAGGACTTAAACCATCTCCCGGTACACCTCCGATAGTACCACGAATTCCTGAAATAGATTTAATAAGTGCCATGGAATAAATATTTTATAATGTTTTAAATTTGACTTTTAAAATAACGTATATTATATAAATATGGTATTACATTACTTATTTCACTTGTAAATCCTAATTGAGATTTAATTACTAAATTAACCTCACATCCAATACCTAAATAATATAATGGTAACTGAATACCTGAACCATATTGAGAAGAAGATTGCAATGTATAATTACCAAATCTGAAACTTGTTGGCAAGTATTCCATATCTTCAGCATTTCCTTCTCCTATCATTTCCGATCCTGATACATAATAATTAAGGTTATATCTCATAAAGCGAAAATAAATCAACTGATTTTCTTCAACTTTATCACTAATATCACCTCTATCAATTACCTGCATATATACATCTCCTTCTTCATCCATTTTATAATATGGAGCATCAATACCAATAACAAAATTAGTATCAGCAGGTATTTTATCTATAACACATTGATCTGCCAAAAAATTATTTACAGCTTTAGTTTCATCCTCTAACAGATCGGCATAGCTTTTATTATCATCACAAGAACATATTGCAATAACAAACATTAATACAAGAAAAGAATTCCTCAAATATTTAGTTACTTCCATTTTTTATTTCTTTAAGATATTTATCATTTTCATTAAGGATAGACATAAAAACATTTATAGCCTCATCAAGCGAGCCTCGAAATTCTCCTCCGGCTGCATTTTTATGACCTCCACCATTAAAATAAGTTTCACATATTCTATTAACTGCAAAATTACCTTTACTTCTTGTAGAAATTTTGATATAATCTATATCATCCCTCATAAACACTGAATAGGTAATATTAGGAATACTTAAAGGAATATTTACAAGACTCTCTGTATCACCTTTTTCATATCCATATTGTTTCAATTCTTCTTGCGTCAATGTAATCAATGCAGCTTGATGCTCAGGAAAAAGTTGCATTTTTTGAGAGACAGCATACCCATTAAGTCTTAATCTTGATTCTGAATGTGTATTACAAACTTTAGAATATAACTGATCCTTATTTATTCCTTTTTTTATCAATTCAGCAATTATTATATATATATCAGGGTCTTCTGAATTATATGTAAAATTACCTGTATCTGTCATCATCCCTGTATATATACATTCTGCCGCTTTTTTATCAATCAAATTAAATAATTCTAATCGACATAAAACCCTAAAAACGAGCAAACATGTAGAAGACATTTCCGGATGAGAAATAATGACATCTGCAAAATTATCCGGTTCTAAATGATGATCAATTAGTATTTTGGAGGCTGATGAATTTATTAATGTTTCTGCCATTCTATCTACTCGATACGGAGCATTAAAGTCTAAACAAAATACCAAATCTGCTTTGTTAAATAGCTGTTGCCCAAAATCCCCATATTTAGAGAATGGGACAATCTCCTTTGCTCCAGGAAGAAACATCAAGTTTTTAGGTAACATATCCGGAGTTACAACTTTAACATTTTTCCCAATTGCCCCTAAAACATGATACATTGCCAATGACGCTCCTATCGCATCTCCATCGGGTGACACATGACACGTAATAACGATGTTTTTGCTTTGCTCCAACAAACGTCTCAATTCTTTGATTCTTTCTTCTTTAATTACTCGTGAAATCATTTTAGGCAATATAGTTGCAAAGTTACGACATATCCTCTTCAATCGCAAAATGAACAAAGAAAATTTTATGCATCGTAAACACTTTTTCAGATATTATCAAATTTGTCCCAATACGTAGTGCTTTTTAAATCGATAAAAATTCACAAAAGAGCAATATTATTATCATATATCTTTATATTTTTCGTAAATTTGCATTTTAATTGAAAATAAATTTCCCTAAATATGTCAGACAATAAAAAAATTAAAACAGCTCTCATCTCTGTATATCACAAAGATGGTTTAGATGAAATTATCTCATTCTTACACAAAGACGGTGTTAAATTTCTATCTACAGGAGGGACAAAATCCTTTATAGAAGGACTTGGATATCCTTGTGATGCCGTAGAAGACTTAACTGGATATCCTTCTATTCTTGGAGGTCGTGTAAAAACATTACACCCAAAAGTTTTTGGTGGCATATTAAGCCGTAGAGATAACCCTACAGATTGTGAACAAGTAAATAAATATGAAATTCCCGATATAGATTTAGTTATAGTAGATTTATATCCTTTTGTAGATACAGTTGCATCAGGAGCAAGTGATTCAGATATCATCGAAAAAATAGATATAGGTGGCATATCATTAATTCGTGCTGCCGCAAAAAATCATAAAGACGTTATTATAGTTGCCTCAAAAGCACAATATGCACCATTAGCAAATTTATTAAAAAACAATGGAGCTCAATCTTCTATCGAAGAAAGACGTTGGTTCGCAAAAGAAGCATTTGCCGTATCATCATCCTATGATAGCTCAATATTCTCATATTTTGATGAAGAAACGCCCTCTGCATTGCGCATTGCAATTGACGAAGCCAAAGTAATGAGATATGGCGAAAACCCACATCAAAAAGGAATATTTTTTGGTGATTTTTCTGAAATGTTTAATCAATTACATGGCAAAGAAATTTCCTATAACAATCTTTTAGATATTGATGCCGCAGTTTCTTTAATTGCAGAATTTAATGAGCCAACCTTTGCAATATTAAAACACAATAATGCTTGCGGTTTAGCTTCCAGAGCAACTATAACCGAAGCATGGAAAGACGCTTTAGCTGGCGATCCTGTATCCGCATTTGGTGGTGTATTAATCACAAATGGTAATATCGAAAAATCTGCAGCAGAAGAAATTGACAAAATTTTCTTCGAAGTCATCATTGCTCCGTCTTATGACGAAGATGCATTGGCGATTTTGAAACAAAAGAAAAATCGCATTATTCTCATCCAAAAATGTGAGAACAATGCGAAAGTTCAATTCCGTTCAATTCTTAATGGGGCACTCATTCAAGATCGCGATCTAAAAGTTGAAACAGTCGAAGATTTTAAACAGGTAACCGAAAAAACTGTTAATCCGGAGCAAATAGAAGATTTACTCTTTGCAAATAAAATTGTAAAACATAGTAAAAGCAATGCAATTGTTTTAGCAAAAGGGAAACAATTATGCGCAAGTGGAGTTGGACAAACATCTCGTGTCGACGCATTAAAACACGCTATTGAGAAAGCCAATTCATTTGGTTTTGACTTAAATGGTGCTGTTATGGCTTCAGATGCATTCTTCCCATTCCCCGATTGCGTTGAAATAGCAAGTAAGGCCGGAGTTAATGCTGTTGTTCATCCCGGAGGATCTATTAGAGACAATGAATCAGTTGAGTTTTGTAATAACAATGGAATCGCAATGGTAATAACCGGATTCCGTCATTTCAAACATTAATATAAACAAATATGAGATTATTCTCACTAACAAAAGAAATAGCGATTGACTTAGGTACAGCCAATACAATTATTATTCATAATGATAAAATTGTTATTGATGAACCATCTATCGTTGCGCTTGATAGCAAAACAGGTAAATTAATTGCTGTAGGAAAAGAAGCTCAACAAATGCAAGGGAAAGAGCACGAAGGTATTCGCACTGTGCGTCCTTTGCGTCAGGGTGTTATTGCGGATTTTAATGCAGCAGAACTCATGATACGTGGTTTTATCAAAAAAGCAAATAAAAAGAAAACCATGTTCTCCCCTTCTTTAAGAATGGTGGTTGGTATTCCATCAGGATCTACTGAAGTCGAAATTCGTGCGGTACGAGATTCGTCTGAACATGCAGGAGGTCGAGATGTATATATGTTGTATGAGCCCATGGCAGCAGCTCTTGGTATCGGTCTTGATGTCCAAGCTCCTGAAGGAAATATGATTGTTGACATTGGTGGTGGAACTACTGAAATTGCAGTAATATCTTTAGGTGGCATTGTAAGCAATAAGAGCATTCAGATTGCGGGAGATGACCTAACAGATGACATACAAGGACATATGCGTAGGGCTCATAACGTCAGAGTTGGAGAGCGTACAGCCGAATTAATCAAAATTAACGTTGGGTCAGCTTTAACTGAACTTGAAAATCCCCCAGAAGACTACATTGTACATGGTCCCAACCAAATGACAGCACTACCAATGGAAGTTCCGGTTTCTTATCAAGAAATATCTCATTGCATAGAAAAGACCATTTCTAAAATTGAAGCAGCAGTTCTTGGAGCCCTTGAGCCAACTCCACCAGAGTTATATGCTGATATAAAAATGAGCAATGATATACCACATCCTGGTGTGAATGAATAGTACGTGGCAGTCAGCCATTAAAAAAAAAAAAAAAGTAAAAAAAAAAGAAAAAAAATTCCTGCGGTGTGAATGA
>CAZCEB010000022.1:0-11441 GCA_964497305.1 uncultured Muribaculaceae bacterium
AGTTTAGATCGAATATATTGCAGTTCATTTTTTAATGTTGCCGATGAGATAAACACGTTCAATGTTCCCGATTCAACAAAACGACGAGTGGTGTAACGATTTATTACCGGTCCCACAATTTCGGGCCACAGATAACTTATTTTCTGCTCATTTATTGACGCGCTGATATCATTCTCTTTAAGCGCTTTTTCAATAATAATATCTATTCGTTCGGGATATCGGCGTTTCATTCGGTCATTGATATAATAGGCTCAAAAATTCCATCAGTTACCTCCCACATTCGATAATCTCCGCCTGTGCGAGTCATAATTTCATCTAAATGCGTGCGATTGGTATCGGTGATAAATATCTGTCCAAATGATGATTGAGTAACGACCTCCATAATGCGCTCGACACGTGATGCATCAAGTTTATCAAATATGTCATCTAACAATAGCAATGGTTTCATCCCTGCCGAATTGTGAAGAAAATCATACTGGGCGAGTCGCAATGCGATAGTATAGGTTTTGCATTGCCCTTGAGAACCGGTACGACGCATGGGCATTCCCGATAGCTCCATCTCAATATCATCACGATGAGGACCTACGGTTGTATATTTTACTATTTCGTCATGACGACGCGCTTCATTTAAAAGCGTTTCCAACGTAACCCCTTCATTATTTAATGAACTTCGATAACTCAAATGAACAATTTCGTTATCTCCGGCAATGGCTCGATAATATTTATCAAACATTACAGTGAGTTGTTCTACCCATTGGCGACGCGCATTGTGAATATATTCGGCAGCCATTCCCATAGTTATCTCTACAGCAATGTATAATCCATGATCAACTACACCATCTCTCAACAATTTATTACGTTGTTCAAGACAGCGATTATATCTTATTAACTCGTCAAGATATCGATGGTCGCTCTGAGATATCACCATATCCATCAATCGGCGACGTTCTTCACTGCCTCCACGTATCAAGTCAATATCTTGTGGAGAGACCAACACCAAAGGGAAACTCCCAATGTGCGAGCTTAATTTCTGATATTCTTTACCCTTGCGCTTTAATGATTTACGCTTATTTTTAGCAAAGCCCAACGATAACTCCTCTTCAATCTCACGTCGCAAATATCGTCCTTGCACAAGGCTATACTCCTCTCCTCGTTTCAATAATAATGAGTCATGAACTCCCGAAAAGCTTTTACAAAAGCTCAAATAATATATAGCATCAAGCAGATTGCTTTTTCCCATACCATTGTTTCCCAAGAAACAATTCACTTTGGGCGAAAATTCAAGTCGAGCTTCCGCTATATTCTTAAAATTGTTTATTGAAAGACTTTGCAACAGCATTATTGTAATCCTTCAAGAATACGTTTTAGAACTACTTGTGCCGAAATTTCACGATTGGCAGCCTCAGGGATAACGATTGAGCGTTCGCTCTCAATAACGTCATCGCTTACAATCATGTTGCGACGCACCGGCAAACAGTGCATAAAATAAGCATTATTGGTCAACGCCATTTTTTCGGTAGTAACTGTCCATGAACGATCTTGGCTTAAAACCTTTCCATAATTGGGGTCGGTATATGCACTCCAGTTTTTTGCATACACAAAATCGGCTCCGGCAAGAGCTTTATCTTGGTCATATTCGACACGAGCATTACCCACAAACAGAGGATCCAATTCATATCCTTTAGGATGAGTAATTACAAATTCATAACCTGTGGCATTAATCCATTCAGCAAATGAGTTAGGTACAGCTTGAGGGAGAGCCTTGGGATGTGGCGCCCATGTCATGACAATTTTAGGTCGTTCAATAGTTTTAAATTCCTCAATTGTTATCAAGTCGGCAAATGATTGCAATGGGTGGCGTGTTGCAGCTTCCATTGAAAATACCGGACGTCCTGAATATTTTATGAATTGGTTAATGATTTTTTCTTCATAGTCATCTTGTTTTGACTCAAAACGAGCAAATGAACGAACTCCAATTACATCACAATAACATCCCATAACAGGGATAGCCTCAAGAAGATGTTCCGGTTTATCTCCATCCATTATTACGCCACGCTCGGTCTCCAATTTCCATGCCCCTTGATTTACATCAAGAACTATTACGTTCATGCCCAGATTAAGTGCAGCCTTTTGAGTACTCAAGCGTGTGCGTAGTGATGAATTGAAAAATATCATCAATAGAGTTTTATTTTCTCCCAAATGTTTATACGCATATCGGTTAGCTTTTACTTCCAATGCTTCTTTTACGGCATCTTGCAGATCACCTATATCGTTTACTGTTGTAAAATTTCTCATATCTTTTATCCTTTTTCAAATTTCCTTGCAAGTTACTCAATAAATCACAAATTTACAACAATGCCACCTGAACAAGCAGATGGCATTATTATATCAAAATAAATATTGCTTTATCTTATTTTGCGACTCTTTCAAGCCATTTTACCATACATAGCATTAATGCCATAGAGATGAAACAAACGACAGCAAATACACTCCATGTTGCAGCCAATGAGATTGTTTCATACATAACTGCGCCAAGCACCAATGCGGCATTACCCACAGCCGTTGCGCCCAACCAGCATCCTTGCATCAAACCTTGAAGGTGAGCAGGAGCGACTTTTGACACAAATGAAAGTCCAAGTGGAGAAATGAACAATTCGGCTACAGTCAAGATAAAATAAACCGAGAATAAAACCCAAGGTGTTACACGTGCAGCATCAGCAAGTGGAGAGTTAGCAATTTCGCTATAGTTAGGTAATGACAATGAAGCAATAGTCATAACAACATAGGCAAGTGCAGCGATCCCCATACCGATACCAATTTTCTTAGGAGTTGAAGGTTCTTTCCCTCGTTTAGCCAATGCTCCGAAAATCCACATTACAACAGGTGTTAAAAACACTACGATAAATGGGTTGACCGACTGGAAAATTTCAGCACTTATTTCCATGCTTCCTACTTTCAATAAGGTGTAATCTTTGGCAAACATAGTCAATGTCAAACCATTTTGATGGAATGAGAACCAGAAGAATATAACGATACCAAATACAGCAAACAATGCAAGAATACGTTGCTTGATTTCCTTGGCATTTTGACGAATTTCATCCTTAGATACGTCAACAGCCTTAGCCTCTTTTGCCGCAGGATTAGGCAATGATTTTTTGCTCACCAAAAAGATTGCAAGCGAAATCAACATTGCAACAATTGCAACAGAGAATGCATAGTGGAATCCTGTGTTAAATGCATCAAGATAGCTGTTTGCAAACACTGTCAAGTCGGTAGGCACAATGCCATTAGAAACTGAAGCAGCCAATTCTTGGAATTTTGCAGTATCAGTGAGTTCTCCACCAAGATATTTATGGCAAAGACCGGGAAGATCAGCATTATATGCAAATCCTTGCATTTTCACAAATGTGTTGCGCACCCATGTTGCGATAAATGGAGCTACACAACCACCGATATTGATAAACATATAGAAAATTTGGAAACCGGCATCACGACGAGAGCTATACTTGGGATTATCATACAATTGTCCAACAACAGCTTGCAAGTTACCTTTAAACAAGCCATTACCAAATGCTATAACTAACAATGCTCCAAGTGCAATGATTTTTGTTGTAATCAAAGCAGGAATTGCCAAAAGAGCATAGCCCAATGACATTACAAGAAGACCTGCAATGATAGTACCCTTATAGTTCTTTGTCTTATCGGCAATAAGACCACCGACAAGAGCCAAGATATAAATCGAACAATAGAAAATTGAATAATAAACTCCGGCCTGAGTTCCGTCAAGATTAAATTTTGACATCAAAAACAGCGTCAAAATCGCCATCATCACATAAAAGCCAAAACGCTCACCCATGTTGGCAAGTGCGGCAGGAATAAGTCCTTTAGGATGGTTTTTAAACATAATTGTAATTTTTATTTAAGGTGTTAATATTAATTTTCTGCTTGTTGTTTAGCCTTGAATGCAAGAGCATACATTCTTATCTGCTTTACCATTGCAACAAGACCATTACTACGAGTTGGAGACAAATGCTCCGACAACCCTATTTTATCAATAAAATATAACTCGGCATTCAAAATTTCATCGGGAGTGTGTTCCGACAAAACTTTTATCAATAATGATATTATTCCTTTGACGATTATCGCATCGCTATCGGCCGTATACACCACCTTATCGCCATTCATTTCTGCATTAAGCCATACACGACTCTGACAGCCTTCAATGATATGAGCCGGAGTTTTATATTTTTCATCTATTGGAGGGAGAGCATTGCCTAAATCGATTATATAGGCATATCTATCCATCCAATCTTCAATATCCGAAAACTCCTCTATAATCTCGTCTTGTATTTGATTAATTGTCATTGTATTTCTTTTTAGCTATTGAATTTGTTCATTATATATAGTATTTAATACTGTCTGCCCCACCGCTTTTAGAGTATTGCGGTCAATTGAGTTCATATCATCCTTCAATGTGTGCCATGTGGGTGGGAATGAACCGGTCAAAGGATTAACACATTCTATTATATCTATACACGGAATTCCTGCCATGTTTATGTGATAATGATCATCAGTTACTGCTCCTTCTGTGCTATTTACAAATCGAGATGAGTATCCTGATGCATTTGCCATTGCCCACACCTTATCATTTACACGAGAAGCAAACCGTTCTGAAAAATATTCACGATGAAATTTCGCATCTATTCCACCCACAATATCAAGCAATATCCCATACATGGGTAATTGTTCCTCTGAATATGGCATATTTTTCACCCAATATTGCGTCCCGAGGCACCATGATTTTTCATCACCTCCCGAAGCGCCATAATCTTCGGCATCAGTAAACAATATATCCACTCCTATTGCTGATTGTCTTTGCCCTAAACAACGTGCGATTTCAAGAAGTACACCAACACCGCTACCGCCATCATTGGCTCCCGGAATTGGGATATTGTGTTTTGATTTATCTTTTTCAGCATCAGCCCATGGACGAGTATCCCAATGAGCGAGTAATAATACTCTCCTTTTAGCATTTTTATTATATTGCGCAAAAATATTATTTATCGGCAATTTATCTCCATTAAATGCCGTAACAATTGTTTTTTGTTCAATAATAGTATCTGCACCATGACGATTCAATGTGCCAATAAGCCAATTGGCACATTGACGATGGCTATCAGCCCCAGGCACACGAGGGCCAAAATCTACTTGTTTTTTAACATAGCTATATGCGCTATCGGCATTAAACTCCATCATCGCAATAGATTGTTGCACCGATAAATTGTCGGCTTTGCTATTTTTAGAGCCGGCATTGCAAGAACTTGTTATCAGAGTTAATAATAAGAGCGCAATATTATAGATTTTCATTTTAAACACTTTTCTGCACTTCAAAGTTACAAAAACGAACAAACATAGGCAATTATAGCTCAATATAAACACATTTTTAGTGGTTATTTAATGTTAATGGCTCCTCATTACACAAAAAAGGTTACGCTATAAAGCATAACCTTTTTATATATTCTGAAAACTTAATTATTAGCGTTTGCCTCCTTTTTTGCGTTTTTCCTGTTCTCGAAGCATTGCTTGTTGTTGGCGTTGAGCTTCTTCAAGACGTGCCATAAACCCGCTTTTCTTGCGAGGTTTCTTTGCATTTTCTTTCATTTGCGCTCTCACCTTTTCTTCATCGACAATGAAACGGAAAGAATATGTCTGTATAATTGTAATTAATAACGAAAGGAAATAATAATAACTTAATCCTGATGCATAATCATTAAAGAAGAACAAGAACATCACCGGCATCAAATACATCATCATTTTCATACCAGGCATTGAAGATGTTTGTGCTTGATTTTGCATATTGATGCGAGTATATATAATATTTGTTACTGTCATCAACAAGCAGAACAAACTCACATGGTTACCAAACGTACTTGAGATAAATGGAATTTGCACATCCCATGAGAAAATAGCATCGGGAGCCGACAAGTCTTTAGCCCACAAGAATGACTCTCCTCGCAATTCAATACATGATGGGAAGAAAGTGAACATTGCAATAAGAATAGGCATTTGCAATAACATCGGTAAACATCCAGAGAATGGACTCGCGCCGGCTTTGCTATATAGTTCCATTGTCTTTTGCTGACGCACCATAGCATTTTCTTTTCCCGGATATTTATCGTTAATTTCTTTAATCTCAGGAGCAAGAACACGCATCTTGGCTTGCGACATATAACTCTTATAGGTAAATGGGAATAGAATTATCTTAATAAAAAGAGTAAGCAACAAGATTATAATTCCATAATTTTCAATAAATCCACCGAGGAAAGTAAATACAGGGATAATTATCAATGTATTAATCCATCGGAACAATGACCATCCAAGAGGAATCAACTTAGTCAACTCCAAATCCTCTCCAGAAGATAATTGTTCTTCATAGTCAGAAAGCAGAGGATATAAATTAGGACCCAAAAATAAATCAAATGATGCCACAACAGGAGCTGTTGATGAATATTCCATTGATGCATCGGCTGTCATATCTTTTAGATATGCTTTCTGCGTAGATTCTTTGAGATCTTTAGATTGTAGCTTCGCTCCGGTAAAATTATCTTTGGCAATTATTACCGATGAAAAGAATTGATTTTTAAAACCAATCCATTTAATACGGTCATTTATCTCCTCTGAATCCTCTCCTTGAGCCGATAATTCATCCACTTCATCTCCGGCATATTTATAGCAAACTGCGCTATTACGCTCTTCAAATGTGCGACCTTTTTCATGTCGAATCATCTTTTGATACCAATGCAAGTCCATTGAAGAGGTACTCATAGGAATAATTGATTGCATATTTTCCTGCACAACATCCATTTTTACAATGTAGCTATCAGGAAGTAAAGTATATCGAATACCAAATTTAGCACCTTTCCCCAAATCAAGCGACATCAATATAGTAGTATCACTTTCTTGCACTGGAGTAAAATAAAAATTACGCGTTTCAAGACGTTGGTTGATTGTTGTCAATGTCAAGTTGAAATCATTTGTTTCATTTTCAAACAAAACAACATTTGTGCTATCATAAGACAAATACTTTTTCAACTCCGCTCGAGATATAAAACCTCCTTTTGATGAAAGGTCAATAGACAACAACTCATTCTCCAACTTGACTGTAACAGAATCTCCTGTCAAATATTTAGCAAATTCCTGATATTTAGAGAAATTACCGATTGTTGACTTCAAAGTAGCGACAGCTTTAGATGCTACTTTGGGCATTAACTGTCCCATCTTATTTGACAAGACATCTGACACATTAACAATAGTATCATCTATGTTAATTGTGCCACTAACGACATCATCTTTTAATCGTAAATTGACATCTGCATTAGAGATTACATATCCGCCCATGGAGTCAGCAGTTCCATATTGTTTAATTGTAGGAGCTATTAGTGCCTTCTCTGTCGGAGAGAGAGTATCTGCAATCAATGCGACTTGTTGTTCAACTGCCTGCTGTTGGGCAGCAAGTAACTCGGCTTGAATCTGCTCTTGACGGCGACGTTCAATTTCTTCGGCAGATGGCTGATTGAGCCACATAAAACCGAGGATTACTCCACCCATCAACAACATTCCAAGAAGTGTATTTTTGTCCATTATTCTGTAAATATATTAAATAAATTATAAAATTATGCTTTTTCTTTACCATATTCAACTGCAGCTCGCACAAAATCAACAAACATTGGATGTGGATTTAACACTGTGCTTGAATACTCCGGATGATATTGAGTCCCAATATACCAACGCAGATCAGCTACTTCAACTGCTTCAATAAGACCTGATTGAGGGTTTATACCTGAACAAACCAATCCTTTTTCTTCAAGCAGTGTGCGATAAGCTTGATTAACCTCATAACGATTATGATGCCGTTCGTTTACTTCGGTTGAGTTATAAATTTCTGCTATTCTTGTATTTTTATTAAATACACAATCATAAGCGCCCAAACGCATAGTTTCAATACATGATGTCATTTTAACATTGACCATTGTATCTATAACATTATAGGGAGACGATGGATTAACCTCTGTACTGCATGCTTCTTTTAATCCTACTACATTGCGAGCAAATTCCACTACCATACATTGCATGCCAAGACCTATCCCAAATGTCGGAAGATTGTTCTCACGACACCATTTCAATGCAACAATCATTCCTTCCACGCCACGCTGTCCTGATCCCGGAGTTATTAAAACACCATCTACCGAAGACAAAACGTCAGCAATATTACCTTCATGAAGTTTCTCTGATTGAATATACACTAAATCCGGTTTTCGATCATTATAAGTAGCCGCTTGAATAAGAGATTCATTGATTGATTTATAGGCATCAGGAAACTCTACATATTTTCCAACAACACCAATGCGCACTTTCTTTTCTGCATTATTTAATTTTTGTAGAAAGTACATCCATGATGTCATATCAGGTTCTCCCTTATAGTTTACTCCGGTATGCTGCAATATAATATCATCTAAACGTTGCTCTCGCATCTTAATGGGCACTTCATAAATTGTTGGCACATCTATTGATTGTACTACAGAATCAAGAGTAACATTACAGGACATTGCTATTTTTCGACGCACTTCATCATCAATATATTGTTCTGCTCGCAACACCAAAACATCGGGTTGAATTCCCAACTCTTGCAATTTCTTTACCGAGTGTTGAGTTGGTTTAGTTTTTAGTTCTCTTGCAGCAGCGACATACGGGACATAAGTCAAATGAATACAAACACTATTATTACCAAGTTCCCAACGTAATTGACGCACACTTTCAAGAAATGGTAGTGATTCCATATCACCCACAGTACCACCGATTTCAGTAATAATGAAATCATAGTCGCCCGTTTCTCCTAATCTCTTGATATTTCTTTTAATCTCGTCTGTTATATGTGGAATAACTTGTACCGTTTTCCCCATATATTCACCACGACGCTCTCTGTTTATAACATTCTGATATATATGTCCTAATGTTATATTATTAGCTTGAGTTGTTTGAATATTTGTAAAACGCTCATAATGTCCTAAATCAAGATCCCCCTCATAACCATCTATTGTTACATAACACTCGCCATGTTCATACGTATTTAGAGTTCCTGAGTTCACATTGATATATGGATCAAACTTTTGTATTGTTACTCTAAAGCCACGAGCCTTTAGCAAACAAGCAAGAGAGGAAGATATAATTCCCTTCCCTAACGAGGAAACAACTCCTCCTGTTACAAAAATGTGCTTTGGCTCCATATAGTTACAATAATTCAGAAACTGCAAAGTTATAAATTATTCTCGATAGGTAACACTACGACACCACTTTTAGTTACTCAATTTTTAATTATTTTATACTTGCTCAATATGTATATTTATTTTACTCATCTCGACATGTTAATATAGCATAAAAAAACAACGAGCAAATAGTAACTAAAAAATTTGTAAAGTCATATATAATATTGTAATTTTACAAAATCTAACGAATTAAACATTAAAAACACAATATTATTTTATGAAAAAACTAACCCGTTTTTTAGCTGTTATTGTATCAATATTTTGCACATCAGCTGCTTTTTCGGTTAATACCGTAAACATTAATGGTGTCGACCATGCAATAGACACAATCATTCCTAAACACACTATTGGACCTGGGACAAGCTATGCTTTTTATCATCTCCCCGATAGACCATTGACTATACATGTTGTTGAAGTTGACCTAAACAATCAATATGTGCAACTTGAAGCATGTAATGGCGGACAAAAATCAGTTGCTACAGAGTTGACTACCAACATGTACAAGCGCAATGATAGTCCGGGGCATGACATGATTGCCGCTCATAATGGTTCTTTCTTCCACACATCAGAAACCGACCAGACTGCAGTGGGGATGTCTCGCATGGGACTAATATGTAATGGCGAAATACTTCAAAATCCTGTAGGTTGGCCATTATTTGTTTTAACACAAGATAAAGTTTCATATCTTGAAAATGTGAATTTCAGCGCAAACATTACTGCCACAAACGGTTCTAATCGCATTCACACACTAAACACCCATCTATTGGAACTTGAAAGCGTTGACGATGCTGGAGAACGAATGATGATGTTCACTCGTGAATATGGAACTACAACAAATGTCGCTACCGGTGGGACAAAAGTTATATTAGTCCCAAAAGAGGGAGATTTCACTATTACTCCAAACATGACAATCGCATGCACCGTAGAAAGCATTTTCGATAATACCGGAGCATCTGAAATACCTGCAGGCAAGGCGGTGCTATATGGCACAGGAGTTAATGAAACATTCTTAAAAGGCTTGACTGTTGGTGAAGAATGTACAATCAACATAGCCACAACAGTTCCTTCTGTTCCATCAATCAACAATATCAAAGAAGGACTTGGTGGAAGTAGCCACTTTGTGCTTCGCGATGGAGAAGTTGTCATTTCAGGAAATCCCGATATCCACCCACGCACATTTATGGGTATTTCTAAAGATGGCAAAACTGTTTACTCTGTTGCTGTTGACGGACGTTGGGAAGGTTCTGCCGGAGTAACACTCGACGATGAAGGTCGCATACTTAAACTTCTTGGAGCTTGGCATGGGCTTAATCTTGATGGAGGAGGTTCCACCACAATGGTCGTACACGGAGACATTAAAAATCACGTGTCAGGAGGTGCTGAAAGAGCTGTTGGCGATGCACTATTAGTGTATTCTAATGCTCCTACCGATGACAACATCGCAAAAATTGCTTTTGAACCACGTGCATACAATGTACCCATTACAGCTCGTTTCCGCCCTGCAATTTATGCATACAACCAATATGATTTGATTAAAAACAAAGACCTTGATGGAGTAACTCTTTCATGCGATCCTCAAATCGGCTCATTTAACGCCAACAACGAATTCATTGCTACAGGCGATGTTGCAAGCGGATATATATATGCTGAATATAACGGCATTACGACCAAACAACTTGTCAACACTATCATGTCTCCACTTGCATTGGTTTATGATAGCTATGTTGTTGATGATAAAGCCGAGTACCCCATTTTAATGAATGGGACTGTAGGCAATTTTGTTTATGAAGCCGATGCCGCAAGTGTAACATGGGCAATTGACGATGAATCTCTTTGTTCTATTTCTGACGGAAAAGTAAAAGGATTAAAAAATGGAGTTGCAACATTAACAGGGACATCAAGTAATTTTAACGGGAATGTTACAATTAATGTGGAAATTCCAGAAACACAAACAAAATCAATATTCCCAACATTTGATGCTTCTACATGGTCATTTACACAAACAGGAGGAACTGACCAAAGCGTTGCAGCTGATGGCGAAGGTGTTAAAATCAGTTATATCGGCAATGGAGTATCCCGAGGAGCTACATTCTCTATATTCAACAACACGATTAAATC
>CAZCEB010000022.1:11451-12746 GCA_964497305.1 uncultured Muribaculaceae bacterium
TTTGGGTTGCCAAATGCCATTAACATGGATATCAATCCGGGTAATGCGACTGTAAAGAAAGTTCAACTATCATTTAGAAATAACAAAAACCAATCGGCAACTGTCGATGTAACAACAGCACAATTAACTAAAAACGCCAACAATGCGTTCACTATTAGCGTTCCAAATAATTGGGTTACAGACAACACCAACTTTCCAATATACATCAATGGCATTATATTCGGAATGGGTGCATCAACAAAAAACACTCAATTTGATATCACAATTTCTAAATTGGAACAAATATATGGAGATCCTTCCGGCATTGAAGATGTAATAGACAACAACACTATCAGCATCTATCCTAACCCTGTATCTTCAGGCTCTCCGGTATCAATCAACATAGATGGAGACGCTCAAGTCAACATTTACACACTCGGAGGCTCACTCGTTAATAGTTTTGAATTATCTGATAACAAAACTATCGAAACAACAGGAATGTCTGCCGGAATGTATATCCTACACGTAGTTGGAGAAGCTGATATTTATACCTCAAAATTGATTATAAAATAACATTAATTTTATAGGCAAAACGGCAGGTTTAAGCCTGCCGTTTTTTTATTTGTTCCAATTGCCACCACACCATAAGACCGGCGACAATTGTAGCACACACATCCGATACAGGGAAAGATGCCCACACCCCATCCAAACCATAAAATCCGGGGAATATCAGTAGAAATGGAATTAAAAATATCACTTGACGTATTAGGCTCAAGAATATTGATTTTCCTGCCATTCCCAATGATTGAAATAGTGTTGTCGCAACTATTTGAAAACCGACAAACCAGAATGTTGTCATAGCAATTGACAAGCCGTTGACTGTCGCATCTACCAATTCAACATCATCAGTAAACATCATAGCTATATA
The DNA here is from genome assembly GCA_964497305.1 of uncultured Muribaculaceae bacterium. Lineage (GTDB taxonomy): Bacteria > Bacteroidota > Bacteroidia > Bacteroidales > Muribaculaceae > RGIG4079. The sequence goes on from CAZCEB010000022.1 coordinate 12,359, forward strand.
CTCCGGGAAAAATTGTCCAATAAACCAGCCCACAGTTGTTACTACTGAGCCGGCAACAACCGACATCCAAAAAGTTTTACTCAATCGATCTAATCGTTTTGCCCCATAATTATAACCAATTATAGGTTGCATCCCCTGGCATATTCCAACAACGATAGTTGTCAACAACGATGTATAAGTAATAAAAATACCCACTGCGGCTACCGATACATCACCGCCATACTTATAAAGAGCCGTATTTATAATACCATTTATTGCACTACCTGCGATATTTACAAAACATGGAGCAGCTCCCACCGCCATAATCCCCCAAATAATCTTCCAACGTAATCGGTAAATTCCTCCCACAAAACGTAATATACTTTTTTTAGAGAAAAAATGAGCCATA
>CAZCEB010000023.1:0-12690 GCA_964497305.1 uncultured Muribaculaceae bacterium
ATGCAGCAGAATATGCAGCAAAACGTCGCAGTTTGAGAGCATCTAAAGTTAACGCTAAAGAAGAAGTAAAGGAGAACTAAGTTATGGCACAAGCACAATCAGAAATTCGTTACCTCACTCCACTATCAGTGGACGTTAAGAAGAAAAAATATTGTCGTTTCAAAAGAAGCGGTATCAAGTACATTGACTACAAGGATCCCGAATTCCTTAAAAAGTTCCTTAACGAGCAAGGAAAAATTCTTCCTCGTCGCATCACCGGAACTTCTTTGAAATTCCAACGCCGTGTTGCACAAGCCGTTAAGCGTGCACGCCACTTGGCTCTTCTACCCTATGTTACTGACTTGATGAAATAACTTTAAAGCTTAGGAGACACAATTATGAAAATTATACTTAAAGAAGACATCACAAACCTTGGATACAAGGACGATGTAGTAGAAGTTAAAAACGGCTACGGTCGCAACTATCTCATCCCCCAAGGCAAAGCAGTTATCGCAACTCCTTCTGCTCTTAAAGTTTTGGCTGAAAACCAACGTCAACGCGCTCACAAAATCGCTAAGATGAAAGCAGATGCTGAAGCTATCGCAGCAGCTCTTGAAGGCGTAGCACTTACAATAGGTGCTAAAACAAGCGCAACAGGCACTATTTTTGGTTCAGTTAACAACATCCAAATCGCTGAAGCTCTTGAAAAAGCAGGTCATAACATCGACCGCAAACTCATATCTATCAAGGGAGCGATCAAAGAAGTTGGCAAATATACTGCAACTATTAAACTTCACAAAGAAGTTAGCGTAGAAATTCCTTTTGAAGTAGTATCTGAATAATTCGGATTTACATCATATCTAAAAGCGCATTACTTTTCAGTAATGCGCTTTTCCTATTACTAAAAAAGTATAATCATGCCTTAAATTAATGTTTTGTTTACTATCTTAGCAAAATAAAACCTAAAGCTAATAAATGGACACAATCCAAGCATTTATAAACCACCCTTTATTCTACTGGTCATTGGTAATACTATATGTATTTTCAATCGTCAGTACAATAGTCATTATTTTATCGGAAAACAGAAATCCGGTAAAATCGCTTGCATGGTTAACTATATTGATACTGCTACCATTGGTTGGGCTAATTTTATATTTTTTCTTCGGAAGAAATATAAAAAACACTCGAATGATTTCTCGAAGAAACAAACGCAGATTAAAGAGAAACGAAATTCTATGGAAAATTGACTATAATACCATTGAGAGCAATCTCTCAGTAGAAAGCATCCAGCAAATAAAGCTCACTCATTCCTTAACAGGCGCGCTATTCTATACGGGAAACGCAGTTAAAATATACACAAATGGCAAAGATAAATTTGATGCACTGGAACAAGATTTACTTTCTGCAAAGAAATATATACATATCCAATATTACATCTTTGAAAGCGACAAAATCGGGAATCACATAAAAGATTTACTCATAAAGAAAGCTATCGAAGGCATCAAGGTTAGAATTATATATGACCACATTGGCTCAATTCATGTAAAAAAACGTTTCATCAACGAGATGAGAAATGTCGGAATTGAGATTTTCCCTTTTTTCAAAGTTGCATTTCCGCCATTTGCTACACGCATCAACTGGCGAAACCATCGTAAATTATGCATCATTGATGGTGAAATCGGGTATATAGGAGGGATGAACATTGCCGATAGATATATTGATGGCATCAAACATGGTATATGGAGAGATAACCACATACGCATAACCGGTCCGGCAATCAGCGCACTTCAATACTCATTTGCTGTAGATTGGTCGTTTATGGGGCAACCTTTAATCGAAGAGAAAACGGATGTCGTGGCAAGCAATATTGACAATGTGGGAATGCAAATGGCGACAAGTGGACCTACAAGCCAATGGCCCAACATTGCATTCATATTCCACAAAGCAATTGCAAATGCAAAAAAGCGTATATATATTCAAACTCCTTATTTTCTTCCTACCGAAAACCTATTGAAAGCCCTTCAGAGTGCTGCTTTATCAAAAATAGACGTACGTCTAATGATTCCTCGACACCCTGACTCTATAATAATGCGACATGCATCTTTTTCATACATACAGGAATGTTTAAACTCAGGAATAAAGATATATCTGTATGAAGCAGGGATGTTACATAGTAAGACCATGATTATTGATGATGAGTTTTGTACAGTTGGCTCAACTAACTTTGATTTTAGAAGTTTTGAGCATAACTTTGAAGGAAATATGTTTATTTATTCAAAAGAGATAAATCGACAAATGGAGGAAATCTTCAACAATGATTTATCCCAAAGTACACGCATAAGTTCTACCGAGTGGAAAAAACGACATATATTTGACAAAGCATTAGCATCGCTACTCAGATTATTAAGTCCCATATTATAAAAACTACAAAAAAAAATCATTCATTAAACAGAAAAAATCTATTTAAGATATATTCTTAACAGAAAAAAATCACTACATTTGTAAAAATTTGGAATAAAATGGCGGGCAATCTACAAGAAACACTTGATCGCATCAGCAAAAAATCAGAGATACTTATTGAAAAGTATGCTGTTTTAATGTCAGAAAAAAAGATGGCAGATGCTCGCATAGAAGAACTTAATAATCTTCTAACATCAAAACAAAAAGAGGTTGAAATGTTGAAACAAGAAATTGAGTATCTAAAAATTGTAACAACACTCACCCCCGACCACAAAGATGTAGAAAAAAGCCGAGCTGTTTTATCCGGATTAGTGCGGGAAATCGATAAATGCATCAATGAACTAAGCGAATGATGCAATGAAAGATAAACTTAACATAACAATACGCATAGCCGACTTGGCTCCGATACCCCTCGCAATCGAAATGAAAGACGAGGAGGTTATCAGAAATGCCGAATACAATGTTAACCAATTGTGGTCGGCATGGTGTCAAAAATTTAAGGATAAAACCTCCAATGAGGTGTTAGGTATGGTGGCATTTCAATTTGCTAAATTATATCAGACACTCTCTAATCGGGAAAACGAAACCGAAGAAGTATTGGAAAAATTTGAAGAGAGATTAAATCAATATATCCTTAATATCAACGAAACAGAGGATAAATAACTCTGTAATTATTGTTTTATTAAGTTTATTCATTTTATTTGAATTTTACTGCACTGTCCATCACGAAAAAACGCGTGATTGAGAGTGCTTTTTTAATATAAACTATAAACAAAAAAGAAATGATAAATTATTTAATTTACACAGCAATCGGACTTATCGCTCTTGCTATCGGTATTATTGGAACGATAGTAATTCAAAAGTCCATCGCTAAAAGCCGAGCAAAAGCGATAATCGAAGAGGCTAATAGAGAAGCCGAATCCATAAAAAAAGACAGACTACTTGAAGCTCGTGAAGCTGAGATTCAAATCAAAGCCGAAGCAGAGAAACAAGCAAATGCTCGCATGGCTAAAGTTCAATCAGCTGAAGCGAGAATGAAACAACGCGAACTTCAATTAAATCAACAGCAAAGCGAAAATCAACGTGCCAAAAATGAGATTGAGGCGACTAAAGCAAATCTTGAAAATCAATTAAACTCAGTAGAAATACGCAAAGCAGAACTTGACAAACTCAAAAAGACTGCTCAAGAAACGCTTGAACATATTTCAGGTTTATCATCTGAGGAAGCCAAAGAGAAACTCATTGAATCTTTAAAAGATGAAGCTAAAACTGCTGCAGCATCCTACATTAACGACATCATGGATGAAGCCAAAATGACTGCAAACAAAGAAGCAAAACGCATTGTTGTGCAATCAATACAACGTGTTGCGACTGAAACTGCAATTGAAAATTCAGTAACAGTATTCCACATTGATTCTGATGAAATCAAAGGTCGCATTATCGGACGAGAAGGTCGCAACATTCGTGCTCTTGAAGCAGCTACAGGCATTGAAATCATTGTCGACGACACACCCGAAGCTATTGTCCTTTCTGGATTTGACCCTGTGCGTCGCGAAATTGCTCGTCTTGCTCTCCATCAACTTGTGGCAGATGGACGCATTCATCCTGCTCGCATTGAAGAGGTTGTGGCTAAAGTTAAGAAACAAATCGAAGAAGAAATCATTGAAACCGGGAAACGCACAGCTATTGACCTCGGTATTCATGGTTTACACCCCGACTTGATTCGTCTTGTTGGCAAAATGAAATATCGTTCCAGCTATGGGCAAAACCTTCTTCAACATGCTCGTGAAACTGCTAATCTATGTGCTATCATGGCTTCAGAACTTGGGCTTAATCCTAAAAAAGCTCGTCGCGCCGGTCTTCTCCATGATATAGGTAAAGTACCCGATGAAGATCCGGAATTGCCACATGCTATATACGGCATGAAACTTGCTGAAAAATACAAAGAAAAACCTGAAATATGCAACGCAATTGGGGCTCACCACGATGAGGTAGAACAAACAACCCTATTAGCTCCCATCGTTCAAGTGTGTGATGCTATCTCAGGAGCTCGTCCCGGAGCTCGCAGAGAAATTGTAGAGGCCTACATCAAACGTCTTAATGACCTTGAACAATTAGCTCTATCATATCCCGGCGTTATCAAAACTTATGCAATCCAAGCAGGGCGTGAATTGCGCGTAATTGTTGGAGCCGACAAGATTGATGATGAAGAAACAGAAAAATTATCGGCTGAAATTGCAAAACGCATACAAGACGAAATGACATACCCGGGACAAGTAAAAATTACTGTTATACGCGAAACTCGTTCTGTGAGCTTTGCTAAATAACAATAAAAATGACAGATAACGATTTAAATAATATTTCTGCACCACAAGAAAAGGAAAATCTTGCAATAGAAAATACTTGCGAGAAAAAAAACGATTGCCCACCTCGTGGAAAACTAAACTGCTACAATTGGCTAAGCGATATCCCCGGAGGATATGCCGATTTTGACATGGTGGAGGTTCAATTTAAAAATACTCGTAAAGGTTTTTATAAGAATAGTACAAATATACCTCTTGAGGTTGGCGATATTGTTGCCGTAGAGGCTTCTCCAGGTCATGATATAGGCACAGTTACGCTTACAGGTAAACTTGTGGCATTACAAATGAAAAAGGCTAATATTAAGCCCGATGCAGAAATCAAACGCATTTTCCGCAAAGCCAAACCCGCTGATCTTGAAAAATTCGAAGAAGCTAAGGCTAAGGAAAATGACACCATGATACGTTCTCGAAAAATCGCTGAAAGCCTTAATCTCAACATGAAGATTGGAGATGTTGAATATCAAGGAGATGGGAATAAAGCAATTTTCTACTATATTGCCGATGAACGTGTAGATTTCCGCCAACTGATAAAAGTACTTGCCGAAACATTCCGTGTGCGCATCGAGATGAAACAAATCGGTGCTCGACAAGAAGCTGGGCGCATTGGCGGTATTGGACCTTGTGGACGACCATTGTGTTGTTCAAGTTGGATGACAAGTTTTGTATCAGTAGCAACAAGTGCCGCTCGATATCAAGACATATCTCTTAATCCTCAAAAACTTGCCGGACAATGTGCAAAACTAAAATGTTGTCTCAACTTTGAAGTTGATGCCTATGTTGAAAGCGTTAAACGTTTACCCTCAAGGGAAATCAGACTCGAAACTGCCGATGCAACATATTATCATTTCAAAACTGATATTTTCAAACGTGAATTGACCTACTCTACCGATAAATCAATTCCGGCTAATCTTGTTACAATTGATGCGAATAGAGCATTTGAAATCATCGCAATGAACAAACAAGGAGAAAAACCTTTAAAATTACAACGCGATGGAGAAGAAATGCCTAAAGAGAATAAAGAGTTTGGAGATATCATTGGACAAGACAGCGTTACCCGTTTTGACAAAACAAAAAAGAAAAAAAGAAAAAACAATAAAGGCGGTAGAGATAACCAAGCTCAACCATCAAATCCTCGTCAACAATTTGATGGAACAAATTCGCACAAGCATCGAGATAGAAATCGCAACAACAATGGGAATCAACATCGGTCAAAACAACACGAAAATAAAGCAAATAATTCCAACAATGAATAAGTTGTTGATTATAACATTATTTTTATTGTGCTTGGGAGCATGTACTCCCGGGCACAATACTTATAGTGAATTCCGGAATTTATCTGAAAATGGTTGGGCATATAATGACACCATCTGTTTTATTCCGTCTATTACAGACTCTATTGCGATTGGAGATTTATCAGTGGCACTACGACACAATAACAATTACCATTATAGTAATTTGTGGTTAGAAATAAGTTATCCCACAAATGATTCAATAGTAAAATGCGATACCATAAACATTATTCTTGCTGATATATATGGCAAGTGGCATGGCAAAGGATTAGGAACAAGCTACCAAATTGAAAAAGATATCTCTGAAAATTTCAGAATAAAGAAAGGAGATTCTTTTACTATTCGTCATATAATGAGAGTTGATACTCTTAACGATATTGAGCAAATAGGATTATTCTTCATTCCAAACACAAAGTAATGAAATCTCACGACAGCATAATATTTGACATGGATGGCACTCTATGGGATGCCGTAGGTTCTTATTGCAAGGTGTGGGATGAAACATTTAAGCAATTAGGGTTGCCAACAATTATAGTTTCTCGCCAAGAGTTACTTGATTGCATGGGACTCCCTATAAATGAGATATTTGGTCGTATTGTAAAAACATCAATTGATTCCGAGATATTCCTTGCAAAATTAGCTCTAAACGAAGCGATTATGATGCCTAAGCTTGGAGGCACATTATATCCCGGAGTCTTTGAAGGTATTAAACAATTATCCAAGCATTATCGTCTTTTTATGGTAAGTAACTGCGGTAGCGAAGGACTTAAAAATTTTCTGTCGTTCACTCAATTATCACCATACATCGAAGATACACTCACTCATGGAGAAACTCTTCTCAACAAAACTGAGAACATAAAACTTCTCATTAATCGCCACAAACTCACATCTCCTATATACATGGGAGACACTCAAGGAGATTGCAATTATGCCCATGCTGCAAATGTCCCAATGATATATGCGTCATATGGTTTCGGCAAATGCAATGATGCCGAATATACTGTTGATAGTTTTAACCAATTTGTTGAATTATTTTTATCAAATTAAATATGGGGTTTAATACAAATATACCTTCAACTGAAATTGATATTAGAATTTCAAATATTCAATCACATCTTGTTAAATCAGAGATTGATGCAATACTTATAAATAATAATGCTAATATCTTTTATACCGCAGGATATATATTTAATGGATATGTTTACATTCCTCAAAATGGGAAAGCAATATATTTTGTCAGACGTCCTGTAGGCTTAAATGCCGACAATATAATATATATCAATAAGCCGGAACAAATATCCGAACATATTGACATTTCTAAGATTGGGACTATTGGATTAGAATTTGACACAACCCCTTATTCTACAATCGAACGCTTGAATAAAATATTCCCAAATACAATAATTACAAATGCATCCGGAATATTGCGCAAAGTCCGTTCAATAAAAACTCCTTTAGAAATCGATTGGTTAACTCAATCAGGAAAGAAACACACCAAAGTGTATAGCCTAATTCCATCAGTATACAAAGATGGAATGACCGACCTTGAACTTCAAATTGAAATTGAACGTCTATCTCGACTTGAAGGTTGTTTAGGTCAATTCCGCATCAGCGGAGACTCTATGGAAATTTTCATGGGCAATCTCATTAATGGAGATAATGCCGACAATCCATCTCCATACGACTTTGTTATGGGCGGAGCAGGATTAAATCCATCATTGCCTGTTGGATGTAACGGAAAAACTATCACACAAGGTACCTCTATTATGGTTGACTTGAATGGTAACTTCACCGGCTACATGACAGATATGACTCGTGTTTTCTCTGTTGGAGAAATTGGAGTACTTGCTCATAAAGCTCATAAATGCTCTATTCGCATTAATCGCGAGCTTGCTGAAATGGGGAAGCCCGGAGTTCAAGCTAAAACTCTTTTTGAGCGAGCAATTAGCATAGCGACAGAAGAAGGGCTTGACAAATACTTCATGGGGCATCGCCAGCATGCCGGCTTTGTAGGGCATGGAGTTGGAATTGAAGTTAATGAGTTACCTGTTATTGCTCCTCGCAGCAAAGACATTTTAGAAGAGAATAACGTAATTGCGTTGGAGCCTAAATTTGTCATTCCTCACGTGGGTGCCGTTGGCATCGAAAACACCTATATTGTTACTCCAGAGGGTATGAAACCCATAACTAATGCTCCCGAAGAAATCATAAGCCTTGCCTAATGCATCCTATAGCAAAAAAAATAGACACTAAGATTTTTCACACCGTAGGTGAAATTGCTGATAGCTTGGGACGTCAATGCTATACTGTCGGTGGGTATGTACGTGATTTATTTCTCGAAAGGAAATCAAAGGACATCGACTTTGTTACCGTAGGGAGTGGTATTGAGGTGGCACAAACATTGTCTCAAAATTTAGGACGTGGTACCCATTTAAGTGTATTCCAAAACTTTGGAACAGCACAAGTTAAATACCGAGGCATAGAATTAGAGTTCGTTGGAGCGCGCAAAGAATCATACCGACGAGATAGTCGCAAACCCATCGTTGAAGATGGCACACTTGCCGATGACCTTTCTCGCCGTGATTTTACAATTAATGCAATGGCAATATGCGTCAATAAAAGTCAGTTTGGAGAATTAATAGATCCATACGATGGAATTGGCGACATTGATCGCAAACTAATACGCACACCTCTTGATCCCGATATCACATTCAGCGATGATCCTCTAAGAATGATGCGTGCAATACGCTTTGCCACTCAACTAAATTTCACCATATACCCCGAAACATTTAATGCCATTACTCGTAATGCCACTCGCATTTCGATAATATCCAAAGAACGAGTAATGGACGAATTAATGAAAATCATGGCATCCCCAAAACCTTCTATTGGATGGGAATTGCTCAATCGTTGCGGATTACTTAAACTTATATTTCCAGAATTAGCGACAATGAGAGGGGTAGAAGTTGTAAAAGGGCGAGGGCATAAAGACAACTTTTATCACACTCTTGAAGTTCTTGACAATGTTGCCATTAAAAGCGAGAATGTATGGCTCAGATGGGCGGCTTTACTTCATGATATAGCTAAACCGGTAACAAAAAAATGGGATGATAATATCGGATGGACATTCCACAATCATAATTTCATTGGAGCCAAAATGATTCCACGCATATTCAAAGAAATGCGTTTCCCTCTCAACGAAAAGATGAAATATGTCCAAAAAATGGTAGAGCTACACATGCGCCCTATTGCGTTAGTTGAAGATGAGGTTACCGATTCTGCCGTCCGTCGCCTATTATTTGATGCTGGTGATGATATTGAAGACTTGATGACTCTCTGCGAAGCCGATATTACTTCTAAAAATCAAGAAAAAGTAAAACGTTTTTTAGATAATTTCATCATTGTTAGACGTAAACTTATTGAAATTGAAGAAAAAGACCGCATTCGCAATTTCCAACCACCTATAAGTGGAGAAGAAATCATGGAACTATTTGGGCTACAACCATCTCGCGAGGTGGGCACTTTAAAAGAACACATAAAAAACGCCATACTGGATGGCGTTATTCCTAATGAAAGAGATGCAGCCTATACTCTAATGCTTCAGAAAGCAGAGGAGATGGGACTCTCTCCAATAAAATAATTTTACATTACTCCAAGATCGCGAAGACGACATTGCCATGCCCATGCTGAACGCATAGTGTCTTCAATGGGCACTTCGGCTTTCCACCCAAGCACATTGTTGGCGTACTCAGGATTTGCCCACACTTTCTCTATATCGCCTGCTCGACGTCCAACAATCTTATGTGGTACTTTAACACCTGTTGCTCTTTCAAATGCAGAGATTAATTCTTTTACAGACAATCCTATCCCTGTACCAAGATTAAATGTCTCAATCTTCTCCTCGCTCTTATTTTCAAGCATGCGTTCAATAGCTATAACATGAGCTTTTGCAAGATCTACTACATTGATAAAATCTCTAATACATGACCCATCAGGAGTATTATAATCATCGCCAAAAACACTTAATTCTTTTCTTATTCCAATAGCAGTCTGTGTCAAGAAAGGTATAAGATTTTGCGGTACTCCGTTTGGCAACTCCCCTATCTCGGCCGATGGATGTGCACCTACCGGGTTGAAATATCTTAATATAATGCTCTTAAATGGAGCACCCGAGTTTATTACATCTGTAATTATTTCTTCGCAAATTTGCTTAGTGTTACCATAAGGAGAGGTTGCCACTTTTATAGGAGCTGATTCTGTTACCGGATTTTCATCAGGCTCACCATATACTGTACATGATGAGGAGAACACAATACCTTTAACATTATATTCGCTCATTAAATCAAGCAAATTCATCAATGTATTGAGATTGTTGCGATAATACAATATTGGTTTTTGAACCGACTCGCCAACAGCCTTACTTGCAGCAAAGTTAATTATTCCCGATATTCCTTTGTAAGTATCAAACAACTCACGCATTGCACCCATATCAGTACAATCAGCCTCAACAAATGCCGGGCGCTTTCCTGTTATGCGTTCTATACCATCAAGAACTTCACGATTACTATTGGATAAATTATCAACAATAACCACATCATAACCCGAATTTTGTAACTCAACAACTGTATGTGAGCCAATATAACCAGTACCTCCGGTAACGAGAATTAATCCCTTTTTCATCATATTAAGTTTATGTTTCAAACAAATTTAGGCATTTATATTCACTTATACAAGATAAATAACCTTCATGCAACACTCTTTACAATCAAATTCAAGACGAAAACGATTATTGGCTGATTGCAAATATAATGGACCTACCCATTTTTTCCCTGTTGATTTCTTCAGACAACACCCCATTTCTCGTCGCAAGCAATAGCGAGTAGTCATCACCACAATTTCATTTTTATACTCTCTGCCTATCTCTATTGCCTCTTCAATATGAGTTGCTCCATGTTCATGATAAAACTCTCGAGCCAATGAATTTGCGACATTATCATGATAAGTGAGTGAGCCTCCTTGTGGCAAAGTTGCAGTTACATCTTCTTCTCGTCTGACATCTGCAACACGAGCCTTTGCGTGAGTTTCATCCAATAGCTCTAATGTTTCACGTCTCAACTCGGTCAATAGCGATGCAGGAATAAACATTTCGCCCAATTCATCTACAACCTCAGCTACATTATATATTGTATTTCCGGTCTTTGCCAAGATGCGTTTGCGAGCTTCTTGTTGGGACGATTTCGCCACTTGATGGTCAATTTCCAACGAATCAATAACTCTATTTCCTCGCTCATCTGAAATTTCAAGAGATATTCCACCATCAATTTTTGACAATTTCATCTTCAATGCAATTGTGCGCTCAACGCCATCGGCATTTAACACATCTTCCCATTCTTTATCTTTATTACGATAAAGCGTCATACCCGATTTCAAATTTACAGCTGATGCCGGATACAATTTATTCCCCTCAACACGATTTAATCGAAAACCGGTCAAAACACCATTTTCGTCAAAAAAGCCAAGTCCATCACCATTATTCAAACCATTTTGAAGAGTAGCAATAACCTCTTTTCCCCTTACTGATTTGATAACCCCAACTTTCTCCCCTATCGACTTAGGTGTATCTATCGATGCGATATGTTCATTTGTTTCGTTCAAAAAATAATCAGTAAAACCACGATTAAAACTTTTCTCCAACACCGGAGTAAAATTATAAACATTATTACCTACCGATGCTCTCTTATACTTCCCGGGGTTAGCAGCAATGATCTTATCTATCACTTGACGATAATACGCAACAGTATTTTTCACATACCCCACATCTTTTAATCGCCCCTCTATTTTAAACGAAGAAACACCGGCTTCCATCATTTCCTCTACCGATGCGCTTCTGTTCATATCCTTTAATGACAGCAGATGTTTATTCTCTATCAACACACTACCATTGCCATCACTCAATGTATAAGGGAGACGACACATTTGGGCACACTCACCACGGTTGGCACTACGCCCCATTGCCACACAACTTGCTTGACAATCACCACTATAACTCACACACAATGCGCCATGTACAAATACCTCAAGAGGAACATTCACATTGTGATAAATCTCATTTATCTCCTGCAATGACAACTCACGAGCAAGCACTATTTGAGAAAATCCCACCTTTTCCAAAAACACAGCCTTTGCTACATTTCTTGTATCACACTGCGTACTGGCATGCAATGCAATAGGAGGAATATCCATTCTCAAAACGCCCATATCCTGAACGATGAGAGCATCAACACCTATATTATATAATTGCGAAATGAGACCTTCTACCTTCGCAATCTCATTATCATAAATAATAGTATTTAGAGTTACATAAACCTTTGCATTAAAACGATGGGCAAACGCCACTACTTGCGCAATATCTTCTACCGAATTGCCGGCCGCAACACGCGCACCATGACTACCGGCACCAATATACACGGCATCAGCTCCACATTTTATAGCCTCAATCGCCACACTCGCATCTCGAGCCGGCGCAAGCAACTCTATATTTCGAACCATATTGTCGTACAACTCTTTTTCAATAATCAAAATTACTTATTTTATGATTT
>CAZCEB010000024.1:0-12330 GCA_964497305.1 uncultured Muribaculaceae bacterium
CCTAATGTAGCAGAAATTGAAACACAAGCCATTGATGTGATATAATACCACACCCGATATTTTCTGTTAATAGGATTGATGCGGTGGGTAAATAATAAAATTGCTATTACTGCAGCAAATGATAACTGAAATCCGGCAGAATATAATTGTAAAGGAGAAAATAGAAGAATTAATAATGCCGCAAAACATAGTGCATTAATTGAATTGTGTCGACGTTGGATAATTAATCCTATGAGATAAAGCGTTGACATGATGACTGCGCGTGTTACTGATGGCGTTAGTCCAGTCATAATAGCATATCCCCAAAGAAGAACTATAGTGATTATTAGTCGAGTGTTTTTATATCCCATTAATGTCAGAGGAAACAATATAATGGCTATTACTAATGCTATTATGCCAACATGAAGTCCGCTTAATGCAAGTATGTGAGCAAGTCCTGCCGTTGAATAATTTTGACGTGTTTCGGCAAGTAATAACTCATCATCACCGGCAATTGTAGCAATTAAAAATTCCGTCGTATCATCAGATAAAAGGCTTGCTCCAAGCAGTGAGATAATTTGATGTTGTATTCGTCTGATGTCCCAAAGCAAATTATTGTTTTGCCCTATAATTGTAATTTCTTCCGGTAGGATGTAGGCGGTGGCAGTAATGCCTTGATGATAAAGAAAATTTTCCATATCCCACTCATCGGGCAAATCATGTTTGTTTTGAGGCTTTTCTAATTGTGCCATAAATAAAACATCATCACCCGGATTAATCAACGGATGAGCTGAAGGAAGAGTCAGTTTACATCGTAATCCAATATTAGTTGTGGAGTCTGTAGAGTTAATATCAATAACAAGATGTCGTGAAGTTTCAGATTCAGTTACAGAAATAACAGTTCCGCTATAGCGTAATTGTTGGTTTTGTAACGATTGGTCTAATTGAGGGGGAGATTGAATATACATATTGCTCCATCCGATAGCTAATGCCATCAGGCTAATAGAAATTGCAGAATTCCCTTTGAAAAATAGAGTAATAGATACCGCTGCGACCAATATTATCCCTATAGGATGAACTCCTATGTCGGCTAAGATAATACCTGTTATAAATGCAAGCGTTATAGGTAGTAATGGTATGTAAGAGAGAGGAGGACGCACAAATTATTGAATTGTATTAATAATAACAATGAAACTGATAACGCCGATACCAGTCCATAATAAAACTGCTAATAAGAGAGGTCTTATCCCGACTGATTTAATCGTTGTGATAGATAAACTTGCTCCTATAAGGAACAATGTTAAAATTAAACCTTTTTTAGCAATCCATATGAGTGTTTGTGTAAGAGCCGATGGTAAATTGCAATAAGTGTTTATAATCATTGCGATAATAAACATAAATATAAACCATGGGATTGATATTTTGCTTGACTTGTCTCTGAATAAAAGCATTGTAATGAGTGCTAATGGAATAATCCATAGGGCACGAGTGAGTTTGATGAGAGTGGCAATTTGCAATGCTTGCGGTCCATAGGCTTCTCCTGCGCCAACTACTGATGATGTATCATGTATTGCAATTGCAGCCCATGTTCCAAATTGTAGTTGTGTCATGTCGAAAAAATGCCCAATGGGAGGGAAGATAAATAATGCAATAGCGTTTAAAATAAATATTACACCAAGAGAAACTGCCATTTCTTGCTCGTTGGCTTTTACGACAGGACCAACAGCGGCAATAGCACTTCCTCCGCATATTGCAGTCCCCGAAGAAATGAGATATGCTGTTTTGCGATTTATATGTAACCAATATCCAATCAGAACACCCAACACCATAACCCCCACGACAGAAATGATGGTGAACATCATTCCGTCGGCTCCTGAACGTAAAGACTCATTTACATTCATGCCAAATCCAAGACCGACTACTGATGCTTGAAGTAGGTACTTTGATGTCTTTTTGTTAAATTTTGGGTATGGACATTTGAATAAAAAGGCATATACAAGTCCTAAAAATAAAGCAATTGCCGGAGTTATAATAATGGGCAATTGAGGAATTAAATTATAAGGAAATAGCACTAATACAATTAGTGCTATATATACAAATTTACCCGTTTTTACCATTATATTGTTATTTTTCGTTCCATATATTCCAAGCTGCAAATGCTTGTAATAGTAACATCTCAAGCCCATTTTTCACCTCTGCGCCATGTTCCGATGCTCGTTTCATAAAGAGAGTAACATCAGGATTGTAAATCAAGTCATAGCACAAGTGCTCAGATGTGAGATATTGGTATGGTATATTGGGACATTCATCCATGTGAGGATACATGCCAAGTGGTGTTGTATTTACGATTATTTTGTATTCATTCATTATTTCGGATGTTAAATCTCCGTAGGTCAACATTCCATCACGTTTAGTGCGAGTAACATAAGTCGGAGTTATGCCAAGATTTAAGAGCCCTTGAAAAACGGCTTTTGCTGCACCTCCGGTTCCTAAGACAAGAGCTTTGTTGCGCATTGGGTTTAAAAATGGTTTGATTGAGTCGCAAAAACCTATTATGTCGGAGTTATAACCTTTAAACTTAAGAGAATTTTTTCCTTGAATGAATTTTATAACATTAACGGCTCCTATTTTTTCAGCATTTTCATCAATTTCGTCAAGATAGGGGATTACTTGTTCTTTATAAGGAATAGTAACGTTGAGACCGCAGAGGTTGGTATTCTCGCTGACTACTTCCATTAAATCTCCTATATCGGGAATTTCAAAGTTCACATAGTGAGCATCAATGTTTTCTGCTTCAAATTTTTGATTGAAGTAATTTTGGGAGAACGAATGTCCTAACGGATATCCTATTAGCCCATATAGTTTGTCGTATTGTTTTTCCATATTGACACTATCTTTTCAAAAATTTGTACAAAAATACAATATCATTGCCAAAATACGACAAAAAATCAATGAAAATTCGCTAATTTTGTAATCATATAATGTAGTAGGATGGTTTGTCGCTCGTCCACGCATGAGGGGCGAGAGGAAAGTCCGGGCAACACAGAGCACCATATTTCTTAACGGGAAGCTATCAGCGATGGTAGAGTAGCGTGACAGAAAATAACCGCCTTGTTTTTATGAGGTAAGGGTGAAAAGGTGAGGTAAGAGCTCACCGGGTGTGATAGCAATATTGCATGCCGCACGTCTTATGGGTTGCAAGGTCAAGTATACCGGCATTTAAGGGCTGCTCGTCCATTGTCGGGGGGTAGACTGCTAAAGCATCATGGCAACATGATGATCAGATAAATGACAGACTGTCAAGGTGTCCCTCTCATGAGGTAGTACTTTGATAACATAACCCGGCTTATAGTCCTGCTACTTATTTTTTTATTCTGCCATTGGAAGACTAATATAAAGCTATGAATGCTATAGATGAAAAATTGCCAATGCTAAAGCGCCTTAAAAAATGGTGCCTATTGGTGTGGAATTATTGTCGAAGAGGAGTGTGGAGCGATACACGATCTAATGTTATAATAAGCATTATAAAGACATTAAATCTATCGGTTAGTTCGTTCCTTGATGCCGGATTGCAATCACGTGCAGCGGCATTGACCTATCGCACTTTGTTGGCAATAATCCCTATCTTGGCATTGATATTTGCCATAGCTCGAGGATTTGGTTTTCACAAATTGCTCCAGACACAAATTTTTACATATTTCCCCGACCAAAAAGAAAATCTTGAAATTGCCTTTGGATTTGTGGAATCCTATTTGGCGCAAACCTCTGAAGGCTTGTTTGTGGGTATTGGTATCGTGTTTTTGTTGTGGACATTAATCTCTTTGATTAGCAACATCGAAGCAGCATTTAATATTGTATGGGGGATAAAAAAAGGACGTCATCTGTGGCGCAAGTTAACCGACTATACTGCCGTAATATTGACGTTGCCCATTATATTAATATGTGCAAGTGGATTGCAAATCTTCTTGTCAAAAACGATGCAGGATGCACTCCCTTTTGAGTTTTTGTCTCCTGTATATCCTGTGCTTTTGAAAATCGCAACGTTTGTGTTGACTTGGCTGTTTTTTGCCGGAATGTATATGCTCATTCCCAATACAAAAGTGCGATTTAAAAATGCGTTTGTTGCAGGAATTGTGTCGGGTACTGCATTTCAAATTGTCCAATGGCTCTTCCTTTCAGGTCAATTATATGTGTCAAAATATAATGCTATTTATGGTAGTTTCTCTTTAATACCATTGCTGTTGATGTGGTTGTATTTTGTGTGGGTGATAACATTATCGGGTGCCGTGTTGTGTTATTCATCTCAAAATATCTTTAAGTTTAGTTTCTTTAATGATATTAAGGAGATATCGCCAAATTATAGAAGAAAAATTGCAATTACAACAATGACTTTGATAGCAAAACAGTTTGAACAACATCGTCCACCATTGACATTATCTGATTTATCGGTTAAATATGACATGCCCATCAGATTAGTAACAGATATAGTAAATGAGTATGTTGATGCCGGATTGATTTCTCGGGTTGTTATAAATGGTCCTGATGATGTTTACGGATTGCAACCGGCAATGGATGTGCAGAAACTCACATTGGGTTACCTCATGCAAACTGTGGATTGTAACGGTACATCGGAATTTGTTACCGAGTTTGATGAACGTTTCCCTGTTATATTCGGCATTGATGATAAAATGATGGCTGACGCATTTGATAATGTTAAAGATATAAAGCTGATAGATATAGATATAAAATTAGAAAACTAAATATTTACTTTAAATAATGAAATATATGAAAACTCCTATCGCTACAACTAATGCTCCCGGAGCAATCGGTCCCTATAGCCAAGCTATTGATACCGGTTCTTTTGTTTTTATTTCAGGACAGATTCCTGTAAATCCTGCTACAGGTGAAGTTCCCCACGGGATTAAGGCTCAAGCAGCTCAATCAATTGCCAATATAAAAGCAATTCTTGCAGAAGCAGGCCTTTCGATTGACAATGTCGTTAAGACAACTGTTTTTCTTGCCGACATGGCATTGTTTGGTGAAATGAATGAAGTGTACGCACAGGAATTCACCGCGCCATTCCCAGCTCGCTCGGCAGTTGCAGTGCGTGAACTTCCCAAGCAAGTCCTTGTCGAAATCGAAGTCATTGCTGTGAGATAACTAAATGTAAGAAATATTCTGATTGAAACAGATTCTTTTTTAATCCTCTGCTTGCAGAGGATTTTAAAAAAATCAATTAAATGTTTTACATTTGCAAGAAAGAAACAATAATTATCACTATGAGAAAACTAATAACATTTACAATGCTGTCATTCGTCATACTATTGTCAGCAACAACACCGAAGTATCTCACTGTTCATACTATTGGAGGCTCATTATCTTATAAAATAAGCGATATACGCAAAGTGATATTTGAGCCAACCTCAGATGGTAATCTTGAAATACACCAGAAACAAGTCTCGACAGTAGCCAAGTACCCCTATTCAACCTTGGAATGGCTCACCTATGATGACGAGGCAGGAATTTCTGACATTTTTGAAGACGACGGCAAGATAGAAATTACAATGATAACAGATATTGTTAAGGTTTCAAGCACTCGTCCTATACAACATGTGCAAGTATATGACATGAATGGCAAGTTGCTATATAATTCTACTCCGGGCACAATAGAAGAAAGTATTTCTCTAAATGATTATCCCAAAGGGTTATATGTCATAAAAGCAGTAACTGCTGAAATGACTAAGGCCGAAAAAATCATTAAAAATTAATGTTGTATAGCTATGAAAAAAATAATACTATCAATACTCAGTGTGTTAATGCTATCGGGAGCAGTAGCTCAAGAACAATATTTACATTTATACAGCAACGGTTCAATAGATAAATCCTACAAAGTATCATCAATAGATAGTATGCTGTTTGACGAGACATCGTCAGGAAGTTATGTAGATTTATATCGCAATGGAGTAAAACATCGAGCCTGCGACTTGTCAGCGATAGAAAAAATGTCGGTATCAGGAGCCGTAATCCCGAGTGGCGTTTATATGGGAATCATAGGTTTCAATCAATCATTATATAGCAAAGAAATCAGTTCATTATCAACTACAGCCAAATCTCAATTCACAAATTTTGTCAATAATCTCACCTCCTCCAACGGCACTTTGTTGTATTATGCTGTAGATAATGCAATAGATGCCTTAAAAGAAGCAGATTTGCCCGAAGACTTGGTCAATGTCTCAATCATAACCTTTACCGATGGTCTTGATCAAGGCTCAATAATGATGAATTCAAAATACACTACAAATGAAGCATATTTGTCCGCCATAAACACTCGCATAAAAACCGAAGAAATAAAAGGGCTGAATCTCACAGCCTATTCTATAGGTTTGCGTGGTAATGATGTAACCGATGTAACACAGTTTCAAAAAAATCTACAATCGCTTGCGAGTGATGCCGATAATGCCATAGAGGTTAGTGATATATCGGAAGTTAATGCCAAATTTGAAGATATTGCCAATGATGTATATAACGAAAGTTTCAGTCACACTATCGGATTGACCATTCCCGGACAAAGCGATGGCACACGAGTGCGCTTTACGTTTGATAATGTGAGCAATGCATCATATTCAACCATGTATATAGAGGGTACATTTCGCTTGAGCGACCGCACGTTGACCGATATAACTTATGTCGGCTTGTCTTGTCCAAGTGGCGCAACAATAAAGGGAGTTCAAGATGGGATATATGTAACATTTACATTTGAAGAAGTAAAAAGTTTGACAAATCGCACAATTAGTGCAAGTTATATTGACCAATGGAGCTATATAACAGACTCCTCTAAGTGGCAAATAAATTCAGAATTTACCCCTGAAAACAATACGACAATGACAGTTTTACGCAAAAGTGCAGTAATAATGCTTGTGCTTGATTGCAGTAGTTCTCTTGGAAGTCAATTCAGCACCGTTAAAACGCAAGCCAATAACTTTATCTCTCGTCTTGCCGGTTATGGAAATGATGAAACATTTAATGCTATTGATTTGGATAATGTCGGCATAAATATATTCTCAACAATTCCCTACACCGATATGGTAGCCGTCGAAGGCGGCACATTCATGATGGGCGCGCAGTCCAGTAGCAGTTCTTCAGCCAACTATGATTCGGAAGCTTATAACGATGAGTCTCCAGTACATGAAGTAATATTGGATGACTTTTATATAGGAAAATATGAGGTAACCCAACAGATTTGGGAATATGTAATGACCTATAGCGGAGTAGCAGCTGATGGCACTACTATGAGCTCCTATTCATCAGGTCCATGGTTGGGCAACAACCCATCATCAAGTTATGGTTATGGAAACTACTATCCAGCCTATAATGTAAGCCATGATGATATTGTTAATATATTCTTGCCACGGTTGAATAAAATAACCGGGTTGCAGTTCCGTTTGCCCACTGAAGCCGAGTGGGAGTATGCCGCTCGTGGTGGAAATAAATCCAAAGGCTATAAATATTCAGGTAGTAATAATATAGGTGATGTAGCGTGGTATTGTGATAATTCTTCATCAACAACACATCAAGTAGGGACAAAGCAACCTAATGAATTAGGGATTTATGATATGAGTGGTAATGTATATGAATGGTGTTCAGATTGGTATAGCGGTAGCTATTACTCATCAAGTCCGTCAACCAATCCCACCGGACCATCTACGGGCTCTTACCGCGTGGGCCGTGGCGGTGGTTGGGGCAACGGTGCGCAGGACTGCCGAGTGTCGTTTCGCAGCATCAACTATCCCGACTACCGCTACCACGACATCGGTTTCCGGCTTGCCTATAGTTTAAAATAGGGTTTTCCATCCTCTCATTCCTAAGCTTCCGGCAGAAAAAAAGAGAAGATTTCGGAATAGGGCGGTGGAGCCGCCCGAAAGAGAAATCTTCCCTCTCGATATAATTAAAATTAAAAGAAATGCAAATACAAATTTTTTCAATACCTATATTAGGCGGAGAAAACGAGTTGAATGAATTAAACCATTTTTTGCGAGCACATCGTGTGGCTGATATGCAGAAACAATTGGTACAAAAGGGTGATATGAATTATTGGACTTTCTGTGTAACTTATCTTGATGTAATAGTAAACAAGCCCCAGGAGTTGGAGCCACGTAAAGGAAAAGTTGATTATCGTGAGATTCTTGATGAACCGGTTTTTGCACGTTTTTGTGAAATGCGAAAAATAAGAAAGCAGATTGCTGAGAATGAGGCAATTCCTCCATTTGCGGTGTTTACCGATGCAGAATTAGCAGAGATTGCGAAACAAGATACACCTTCTCTCCAATCAATTAAAAACATTTCTGGAATAGGAGCAAAAAAGATTGAAAAATATGGAGCATATTTTTGTGGATTGAAAAATGAAACGAGTTGGGAATCTGATAGAACAGATTGCTGATTATGATAATATCCAATTGGCTTTTATTAAATCACGCAGAGGGAAACAAGCAAAACAAGAAGTAATAGCATTTCGAAATAATTATGATGAAAATATAAAAAATATTAGGGAATCATTATTGTCAGGAAATATACATATAGGAAATTACAATTATTTTAAGATTTTTGATCCAAAAGAAAGATTGATATGTGCAGCGTCATTTCGAGAACGTGTGATTCACCATGCTATAATGAATGTGTGCCATGATTATTTTGACCGCACATTGATTTCAGACACTTATGCCACACGTCGAGGGAAAGGAGTATATGTAGCTCTTAATAAAGCCGTGAAAGGAGCAGCTCGATATAGATATATTGTCAAACTTGATTATCGGAAGTACTTTGATTCCATAGATCATGATGTTCTTAAATATAAATTAGTTCACATGTTCAAAGATAAAATGTTACTTTCTTTATTTGGTAAAATCATTGATAGTTATGAAACAACAGATGGAAAGGGATTACCCATAGGAAATCTTACAAGTCAATATTTTGCCAATCATTATCTGTCATCGCTTGACCACATGATGAAGGAACAATTAAACATTCCAATATATATAAGATACATGGATGATATTTTAATGATGGCAGATGAAAAGGTTGTATTGCAACGTGGAGTATGTGAAATGATTGAATATTCTGAAACTGTGTTGAAATTAAAGTTAAAGAGTCCTATATATCGTGTTAGCAGAGATGGCATTCCTTTTCTGGGATATCATGTAAAACCTCATTATTTGTTATTGACGGGTAGAAGTAAACGCCGTTTTAGAAATAAAATAGCCTTAAGTAATGAAAAATATAGTTCAGGAGTATATACAGAAAGAGAATATCAGCAACATATATTGCCATTAATCGCTTTTGTTAAATATGCTCAATGTCAAAAATTTAGAATGTCGTGTTATTGTAAAGGGGATTGGTCTTAGGCTCTAACCGCGTGAACCGTGGCGGTAGTTGGAACAACAATGCGCAGAACTGCCGAGTGTCGAATCGCAACAACAACAATCCCGACAACCGCAACAACAACATCGGTTTCCGGCTTGCCTTAGCTTAGGAATGAGAGGTGGATACCCTGTTTTTTAAACCGACCGATTTCCTGCCATCGTAATTTTTGATGACAAATCATGCTTGCCGAGAGCAGGTATCACAAGACAGGTTTAGTAGGCATTTGCTCGAAATACCTGTCTTTTGCTTATTCTAATTCGATAATGGTGATGCCGGCACCGCCAAACTGCACATGCTCGTCGCGATAGGAGCGCACACCTGCAACCGTGTCAAGATATTGTCGCAAATATTGTCTCAAGGCTCCTGTCCCTGTACCATGAAGTACTCTCACTTGGCGCGCATTAAATTGTATAGCATCGTCAATAAAATAGGTTATTGCCTGAACAGCTTCATCTACACGCATTCCGCGCACATCTATCTCTTGCTTGAAATTTAGTTGGCGGTCGCGCATATTATCGGCTGTTGCCGATGATACAAACGTAGCTTGTCGGTTTGGCTCTTTCGGTTGCGACATTGTGTGCTTTAATCGGTCGGTTTTTACTGTCGTTTTTAGCATGCCAAATAAAACAACTGCATTTTTACCTTGTATTTCAAGGACTTTTCCCACTGTGCCTTGTCCCTCAAGTTTTACATTGTCGCCGACAATTATTGGACGTTTCTCTGTTTTTGAGGTAGATGACGACGCTTTTTTCTTTGTCTTGGGCGCTTTATGTAGTAAGGGATGTTCGCTATTTTCGTTAGCTATTATTTGAGCCTTCTCTTGTTGTAAACGACGACGAGCCTCGATAGTGCGCTCTTTCTCAGCTTGCGCACGTTTAATATCGTGAATTGTACGCTCGATTGTGGCATTACTGCTATCAAGAATTCGTTGGGCTTCAGTTTTTGCTTCACTTATGATTTCACGACGCTTTTCTCTCAATGTTGTTGCATCTTGCTCATATTGAGCAAGCAGTTGTTCGAGTTTTTTCTCTTTTTGGCGTATTGCCATGCGCTTATTTTCCCAATATCGTTTGTCGCGAGTGATATCAAGCAGATATTTGTCAAGATTGATATAATCGCTACCCACTATTTCTTCGGCATCGGCAATAATCTCTAACGGCAATCCTGTCTTGCGAGCAATTTCAATGGCAAAAGAACTGCCTGGATTGCCTATAGACAGGTGGAACATGGGTTGCATAAGATGTCGGTCATAAAGCATAGACCCATTTATCAATCCCGGTGTATCTTCAGCAAAATGTTTCAAATTCTGGTAGTGAGTGGTGATTACCCCCCACATTTTATTTTCATTGAATTGTCGCAAGATTGCCTGAGCAATAGCTCCACCTATTTGAGGCTCGGTTCCACCGCCAAACTCATCAATCAGTATTAGTGTTTTGTCTTTGCCCCGGCTAAGACAAAATTTCATGTTGCGCAGATGTGAGCTATAAGTACTTAAATCATCTTCAATCGACTGATTATCGCCTATGTCAATGAAAATATCCTCAAAAATGCCGATGTGAGAATTTTCATATACAGGCGGTAGTAATCCGCATTGAGCCATATATTGCACAATCCCCACTGTTTTCAGGCACACCGACTTTCCTCCGGCATTGGGACCGGAAATAATCAAAAGACGATTTTTTTGCGAAAGGGTAATGTCAAGAGGAACAATTTCTTTCCCTTGACGGAGAAGTGATTGAAGCAACACAGGATGGCATGCGTGATACCATTCAAGTTCAGGCTCGTTGTTGATTGAAGGAAGATTTGCATTTATTTCGTGTGCAAATTTTGCTTTGGCATGAATGAAATCAATTTCTCCGAGTATAGAATAGCTGTGAAGCATTTCATCAATGTGAGGTCGCATTTCGTCGGCAATCATAGTGAGGATGCGAGTAATTTCTCGTTTTTCCTCCATTTGTAGCTCTCTGATGCGGTTGTTTGCTTCAACTATTTCAGCCGGTTCGATATAGATGGTTTTTCCTGAAGCAGATTCGTCATGTACAATGCCATTGATTTTTCGTTTGTGCATGGGTGCAACCGGTATCACTAACCTTCCATCACGCATTGATGGTGTTGTATCGGCTTCAATGTAGCCCGACTGCTGAGCTCGAGCTATAACCCTACGCATTATTGAGTTGATTGTACCTGTTGTAGAGGCGAGAGATTGACGTATTGCTGTTAATTCCGGAGAAGCATTATCTTTTACATTTCCAAAACGATCAAGCACTCGGTCGATCGCTGATGTTATTAGAGGGAATGGGGATAATTGTTGGGCAAGAGTATCGAGAATGGGATAGGGTGTTTTGTCTTCTTCTCGGTGATGAGAAAAAAACGATGCAATTTCGATGATTGCACCAAGAGATTGGCGCACACGCAGAAGCTCACCGGCAACAATAAATGTTCCGGGGACTCTTATTGCTTTAAGGCTGGTGGTTACATCGTGAATATTTCCCAATGGCAACGCTTCTTCGCTATTTATTATAGAGAGCATTTCGGCTGTAGACAATAGCCAACGATTGACCACTTCAAAGTGGGACGAAAATGCCATTTCGTTGCAGTATTCAATGCCAAGTGAGGAAACGCAATGTCTCTTCACCATTTCTCTCACGGCTGTGAAACCGATTTTCTGCTCAAAATTCTCCGGATAAATCATACTGCAAAGTTAACGATTTTACGCAACACTCCCCAATTCTTATTATATAATAGCAAATTTAATGATGAAAAATATTTTGTGGAATGGGGAATAATTGTTAACTTTGCAGTCGCAAAAATCAATACAAAACCAATTTTTAATTTTTATTTAAATGGCAACTAAAATCAGATTACAACGTCATGGTCGCAAAAACTATGCGTTTTATCCTATTGTTATCGCCGATAGCAGAGCACCACGAGATG
>CAZCEB010000025.1:0-12112 GCA_964497305.1 uncultured Muribaculaceae bacterium
TTTTAAGAGTTGTTTAAGACTATTACATATTTATTCTGTTTCTGAAATAGTATAAACATACGCTCCGAGGTCGGGATTATAGCCTCGTGGCAATCCATAGATATCGGTAGATGCTTCAGGGAGCATCAAGTCCAAATTTCCGGTTCCTATAGCCGGAGACTCGTCTTTCAATCGATAATCAAAGATATACTCATTGCGAACGGTATAATACAACGGATCACACTCCCACAAGCACGCAATGAAATTAGCATCATCGACACCTGCCGATTTCAATGAACAGTTTCTGATCATCACATTTGTACCGGTCAAGTCGCCATGCGACATATCGGCGCCATTGCCATAGATTATACAATTGGCAAAATCGGCTGTCGTATATGGCAAGCCCGACGCATCATCGCTATCAGCATTTAGATGCGAATAGCATATTATTGCATCTCCGGGTGCTGAAAACAGATAATAATTGGCAAACGTGCAATGGTTAAACACACTATTACCGCCCCTCAAACGCAAAATTCCATTGGCAGCATCGGCAATCTCACACCCCACTGCCTTCACATTGGAATGTATGATAGTCAATACCGACGATGCCGAGTTTCTCAATATACAATTCACAAAGGTTACTGCCGGCATTTGCGCATCAGGGATCGAATCCACCACCACTCCATTGACTGTGTTTCTTATCGATGTGTGAGAAATCACATTATCTCGACTTGTTGAGTTGAAATACACTCCGCTCCATTGCCCCGCCATCAGGTCAAACGGGATATCGCTCACCACATTATCGGTGCGGTCGCCCGTCATGTTTATAGGCTGTTCAACCGTACCATTACATCTGAGCGTTCCATCCACACGCAACTTTGCCTTATCATGAAAATATAATGTCGCCCCGCCATCAATAGTGAGCGTTACGCCTTCGGCAACGACAAGGCTGTCAAAAATCTGATAAGGCTTCCCTGCCGTCCATCTCTCATTGTTCGCAACAATAACACCTCTTTTGCGTTCCACATCCTGTCCATCTGCACTCAACACCACAGTTGTGGTTACGCCATTGGTAACAAAATCAAGATGATCTTCGATTGTAATGGGAACGACATCTCCATTTGTGGGCAATGTTGCCTCTACAAACACAAATATTGAGTCATTGGGGCGTATCTCCACATTTGAGAATGTTTTACCCATAAAGCCATCGACATTCAAGCGAAAGATTCCTCTGTCCCCCTCTCGTAATGATATTGTTGAGATATTCAACACCTTGTCGTGGCGATTATATACGGTAAACGAGTGAGTGGGCGTACCGGCTTCGGTAAACACAAGCCCCATGTTGAGCGTGTCGGTAGAGAATGAGGGTTGGTCCGACGGGCTTGTCGTTACCCCATCCTCTATACAAGCAGTCATGACCATAGCAACCACCATTACCATTACCGGAATTATATGTTTAAGTCTTGATATCATATAAATTAGATTTACCACTAATTTATAACGCAATATCCACCCGATTATTGCATCCTACACCCCACCATAATATCAACGCAAGTCAATGTCAAAAAATTAAATCTATACTACACTCACTACATTGATGACACTACATAATGAAAGTAACTTTATATTGAGCTTGACTTTGGCGATTTGGTAGAGTAGACCGTTGCCATAGGCAACCGATGTTATAGCCCCGCACACAGTACGGGGTAGGTGTTGAGCAGTGCAACAATGCCCTTGGGTATTGGATATTATAAATCCTTATTGCCATTTTAGTGGTAAAATGTGCCATAATCTTTTATCGCCCACCAAAAAACAAGAAATCCGTCGTTAAGTGAGATCTATTGAGATAATTTTCACATCAAAAATCAGAATAGTCTAAAATATTTATTCCAAGTTTTTGATTATTTCTATCATAATACCCAAAACGGAAAGTTAAGCCTGTTTGCTTGCAAAGAGCAAGGAAATCTTCCATAATAATACCATATTCTTGTTCAATCATTTGAGGCACTTGTTCCTTTTGATAATCTTTAATCCTTTTGAGAAATGCCTCAATATCAGAAGGATTATAGTCGCTGATGTCAATATCAACTGTATATGTATAAACCATATTCCATGAAGAATAAACAATTGCATTCCACCTTGTAACTTCATCAACTTGAATCGGGAGTTGCCTATAAGTTTGCATTGCAAATTTAATGAATGACTCTTCTATTTGGTCGAGTTCTTTTTTGGTGTATCTCTTTGAAACCGATTTTGGAGCGTCTTCAATCGCTTGTGATGGGAGGGTGTTTTCAATTAGTTGTTTTGAAGTCCAATCGGAAATCATTTTTGCTCCTGTATTCATTGCAAACCAAATAAATCCAAATATAATGCAACCTATAGCGATTGATTTTTTGAAGCATTTATTTGATTTATATATAAGTTTGTATGTATATGGCCTCATTAGTAAAACAAGACCAATAGAAATTAGCCAAATTTGAGGTCTTGACATACCGCCACCTAAAGAGTATCCCCAATTACATTCAAATGGATAAACACCTATTAGGATTAGAATGACGGCAAAAATAAACACAAATATTAACCACAATAGTATTGACGTTAATATATAAGCCACCTTCTTCATAAATATAACAAAATTAGGGATATAGATTATGATAGCAAAGTTAACCAAATATAAACAAATAATCCGTGATTTCTGTGAATATTCTTGTCTCGACGTTTCGCGCGACGAGACATCACCAGGAGCGAGTTGCAGGGGGCAAAGAGGAAGAAAGTGGATATAATTCAAGATTGGTGGCAACATGCAACCCAATGGCTCGCGTCATCAACACATCATCATGGCATCCCGATTTTGCCCCAAATGCGCCATTGGGTTTCTGCTCATAGGTATTCATCTCATCACAGGCAATCGATGAACGTTCAACATAGGCACAATCTCTCACAAGACCTATCAATGTGTTTATTACCAACGTTTTTGTAGCGCGATTGGTGTGAAAGCCCACTCGGCTCTGTACTTGATTGGCGACAGAGTCAAAAGTCTCACGACGATACAGATTGTGATAAACATTGCTGAGTTGCGACAGCAAGAAAAGATTGTGTTCCCCCTCGGTGTTCTCGGTCTCAAGAGTGTTACTCTCAATTACCAGCAGAGCCTCGTTGTACCATTTTGCTATCATGGCACTTTTCCATGCAAGCAGGTCGTGGTCGAGATGCCCTCGCCATTGCGCGACAACCTCTACCCCATCACCGGTGAGCAATGGCTGACGGTCAAATACCGTTATGACCGAATAATCGCTTGACAATGACCGTCCTCCGATATCCACAGCCACCACATATCGGTCATTTACCTGTTGTCGCTCACCCGCTTGTGGCTCTTTCCACACTTGCAACAACCCCTTGTCGTCTTCTTGAAATTTAATATCTCGCAATGCATCGGCTCCCATCATGGATTGAGCCCACAATTCTCCTCGCAACAACGGCGGGCGACATCGCTCTCGCAATCGCTCTATCTTGTCGATTGAGAACACTCCATGCCCGGTATTGACAAATGCCTCTACATCGTCGGTGGGATACTCGGCTTGCATCATCGATTGAGAGGGATATTCCTTGCGCTTGAGATGATACCATTGTATCATTTCGAGAGTTAACCCCTTCTTCCACAAGTTGTGTTCATAATCGTCCATCTCTCTCCACAGCGTCTTAACATCATTGACCTTAGAACGATAGATTTCTATCTCATACCAGGGGACCATTATGGGAGTTTTGTCGCTCTTGCCCGATTTGGCTCGTAACCACTCTCGATGGAAGAAATTACCCACACCATTGGCTGTACTCTCCATCACTATCAGCGAATTGGGAACAAGTGCAATTGCACCACACACAGCACGTATAAATTTATCGGGGCTTCGCTGACCGGTGTCGCTCCAAAATGCGATTTCCGACAGATGAGCCATAGCATAATCGGCTCCACGCACTGCATCTTGATTTTCGCTGGAGCCGATGGTTACCCTACAGTTGCGCCCGGCGATCTCTCGAATGTTTACCGACCGCTCAAACGGGCGGAAACGTGGTGGCTCATCGCCGTCCCAATAATGTTCGGGATAGGACGCAAGCATCTTGGTGTACATCCCCCTGATGCTCGCTGCCGTATCTTTGACATGGGCGCATATCAACGAGTGCCAATTACGACATATAACACACTGAATCCATGACATATAAGCCAATATCACCGTCGAGCCTCCCCATTGACGAGCCTTCAGCATTATCAATCGCAATGGACGACCTGCCACTCTTTCTCGCTCCAAGATTGAAACGACACGCCGTTGTGGAGCGTTCAACACAAATTTCTTGTCCTGTCCGGTAATCTTATCCTTTATCTCCACACATGTGGCACACCAATATTCAAAGTCATAACGACAACGCAGTTTCACCCAGTCATCATGGGTTTTCACCAAGCCATACATCCTATCCGTTATCATCGCCTCAGGAATATGAGCTTCTCCGTCATTATATTCAGTTGTTACAACAAGTTGCCGTTCCCCACAACACCCTATCCCCTTAATAGGGTTATAGGGTATATCCAACAATGCGTTTCGGCGACGATTTTCTTCTATGATTTCATCTATGTTTTTCATGGTATAATATTTCATTTTGACAGTAGTAATTGCACCGAACTGAAATGGGTGTCGGCACTCACCGTTCCCGATATTTCAACGACAAGGGCTTGTCGGGCTGGTGCGATGACACGTGCCGGAATGGGCGCATTGAGACTCCCTCTGACGTGCATTTTAACAATGGGGTAAGAACTCTCTCTTCCCACTCCCATATCTCCTCGCAACGACAACCTTAAATCAGACGATGATGAGAATAACTGCCAGGAAATCAATTGCGGGCGCATTAATCGCAATCGGCTCATAGCCAATGGAGCTACCACCTCATCTGACAAAATCCTTGTACCCCAATAAACATCTG
The DNA here is from genome assembly GCA_964497305.1 of uncultured Muribaculaceae bacterium. Lineage (GTDB taxonomy): Bacteria > Bacteroidota > Bacteroidia > Bacteroidales > Muribaculaceae > RGIG4079. The sequence goes on from CAZCEB010000025.1 coordinate 4,951, forward strand.
TTTCTTCACAACTTTCCTCTACCGATGCATCAAGCAAATTTCCTCCCGACAACAGATAAAGATGTCCGCCCAATGATGTGAACATGTCATCGACCTTTATATCACGACGATAGACACCTTCGGAAGAGAGAACTTTTACCTCACCACCATTTCCCACACACCACAACTCTCTATAGGGCATATTCCACCCAATGGTTTCAAACTCCGATGCCGAGATAAGCGTATTTGCCCGACTACCCGACACGCTCACCAAATCGCCTCCGGCAATGGCAACAACTGAATCATCAGTAGCAACAACAGAGGTTGCCGATAACACGCCTCTGTGGTCCAACATGTGTGCAGCTGTTACATTTCTTGATGAATTTATTGCCACAGCATAAATTCCGGCAGTAGAGAACGCATACAGATGTGTGCGCGCAAAATCCCATGCCGACGAGGAGCGCACAGCCGATGTGATAGCCACTATATGCCCTTGTGTCGCTTGCAACACCGATGTTATGTGCATTGGAGATGAAGTGAGGGATGTGAGCATGGTCCCGGAGTGATAATCCCTCTTGATTTTTAGAGCCGGAACGACATAAGCCTCTTGCTCATCGGTCAGCAGAATAGGCGTGAAAGAGGTGTCGATAAAGATTGCCCTATCTCCCATCGGCATTAGATTAAACGTGCGACTGCGCACCTCCTCATCAGAATAACACACCGTAACAGTCATTTGTGATGCATCGGGATGCGGATAGGACAAGACAGGCAATAACGACAATGGTGCATTATCGTTGCCTTCTCCTTTCCAAACAACTGTTTCCTCACCGCCGGCAAACGTTACTTTTATGTTGGCTCGCCACGCCCCATTGGTAGTCTCTGCCGTAAACATCGTGATAGGATATCCGTCATATCTGATGGGTGTAATCCCGCCCCACGAAATCACATCTCCTGAGTTTATCGCTGTCGTTGCCGAAAATGAGTGAGGAGATGTTATTGCTCGCATCATCATTTGCCTATAATCGACTGCTGTCGATAATAGCCGACTGTTTACCATCATTTTAGATAGCTCCCTACTATCTTTTTCCACATCACCATAATCAAGCATGTCAAACGTAATGCTCTCAGCAATACCTCCCGAAAAAGGACGATTGATTACAGCCAATGTCTTCTCGTGTGATGAGAAATGAGCAATCATGGATTTTACAAGTTTTTCGCGCCGAGGTGTGTCGGCAACCATTTCACACGCCATTCCGGGAAAATATGCCCTCAACACACCCGATGTTGCGGTTGCATTTTCAAAACGATGTGATGCTTGAGCATTATAATCAATAGGATGAAGCTGAGGTGAAATGAGAATTTTTACCTTTGAGACGACATCGCGCCATGGCGAAGTTAACAACTCCGGCGCATCAATCCCTATACGAAATCCAATGGCTGTCGCTGAAAATCCCTCAAAATTACAATAACATCCGCCCTCTACTCCCACAGAGGCTGTTATTGCATCAATCGCCTGAAATCCCGATGGCGGAGAGAGCAAAACAGGCGCCGACTCATATAACATAACCCCCATGTCGTCAAACAATTGATATTTCGCTACAACGGGCTGAAGATAATATCCCGATTGCATTGCTTTGCTTGACAGGGTGGTGTATAATTCTTTTAAATCATCTGACAATAATCCTGTATCGACATCATTTAGATGTCCAAGCCAATGGGTATAGTTACCTGTCAAATAACGCGATGCCGTTGAAGCCGAAAACTGTCGCGTTTCTTTAACACAAAGCCTAATTACCGGAAATTCAGGCATATAGCCCATGTATATCCATGATTTTTTATCTTTTTCACATTTGGTCCAAATTGGTCTACTTTGAGTCATTATACACACTTTATCCCCTACAGCCACCGCTGTTAATGGGTCGGATGGCAATAGCGACAATTGCTCAAGTGGAGCACCAGACGTTTTCACACACAAGAGGTTACTTGCGGTCATGAACAAAGTTTCCGAGCCATCAACGTGCTTATACGCAAAAAACGGAGCATATTCTCCCGTTGTAACAACTTTTGGTGTCCCCACCGGAACAAGTGCAGCTCCTGAGGCATCGGCATTTCTCCTCATATTCAAGCAATCAACTGCCGTTCCCACAGGCTTTACATCATAATGACTCGCTGAAACCGACATCAATTGCGGATTAATCTTAAGTGTAGTAGTGTTTTTCATAATTTTTTTATGCAAAATTACCATCACCACCACACCACCAACATGCGATGCCCTCGCCGGCTATTCAATAACAGATTACATATTGAGATCTTTATAAATTATTTTTGCATTTCTAAGGCCGAATTACTTACTTTGCAATAAGTACATGATTAATAACCTATAATACCATTAAACACATGAGAAAGCCTTTGTTGTTAATTTTACTATTAGGGAGTATTGTCTCCTATTCAAATGAGACAACCACTTATACTCCGCGAGAATACTCCATAATGCCAGCATCCCCCAATGTTTCATCATTGATAAAATACAATGATATTTCGGTAAATCATTTTAATGGTTTGCCTGATATCTCGTTTCCATTGTACACTGTTCAAGAGGGTAGTTTATCCGTTCCAATAACATTAAGCTATCATGGAGGAGGAATCAGAGTATCTGAATGGGAGAGTAACATGGGGCTTGGTTGGACATTATTTACAAGCGGTGTTGTTAGCCGTACTACCTATGGACACCCTGATGAAATGTCAATCACAAAGGGGAATAAAACATTTAGAGGTATACTTAACCATACTCCTACTGATATAAATTTCAGACAATTTGCAATAAATACAGTCGCAGATTTTGATCCAACGGATTTTTTATATTATCAGAACAATCGTTTAAATACTTGGTTGACGATGGGATCTGATTATATTGATGGCTATTTAGATATGGCAAATGATATCTTTAAAGTGAATTGCATGGGGTTATCAGGAACATTTATTTACAACGACTCTCATGATTTGGTATTAAGTAGCACAACTCCTTTTGCTGTATTGCCATCACATATCATGTCTTCATATCCTATGGTATTTGAAATAACAGATACTAAAGGTACAAAATATTATTTTACAGAAAGAGAAGAAACACGCCATGTATATTATTATGGTCAACCCGAATGGCTACTCTCTGATTCATTGAGATATACATCTGCATGGTATTTAACAAAAGTAAAAAACATTCATAATGATAGCATTGTATTCCATTATACCCAAGAAGATTTTGAATATCAACAATCTTTAGCCAATTCAGTATATTACTATAATACTAATCCATCATTAGAAAAATACACTCCTAATTCACCATTACCTCATTCAGGACCTAAATATTATCCGAAAAGATTATCTTCAATAGAAAGCAGTTCTGCTATAGTATATTTTCATTATAACGAAAACCATCTATCTACAGTTGATGTAATTGACCGCATAGTCGTAAAAACCAATAACGATCAACGCCAAGTGATAAAAGATTACTCCTTTGAATATGAATTTTATAATAATACCAACAACCAAAGACGTAGGCTAATGCTTAAGTCAATAAAAGAAGCAAACAATAACATATATGTTTATAAATATCAGTTTACATATCATGGTCTTGATGGTGAGACGGATATTCCATTTCGGTATTCCGATCAAGATTTTTGTGGATATTATAATGACGCCGGGAATAATGGATTAGTACCATATTATTTACCTTTTGGCGGAGATTGTAGCAATCGTGAAGTAAATCCCAACGTGAGCATGTACGGGTCATTAAAAACAATCGAATACCCTACCGGAGGGAAAACCGAATTTGAATGGGAATCACATGATTATGGCAGCATTCAAACACGACCGGTAGAGATGAAAATGTCTGATAAAATCATTAGCGTTGAATATGATACATTAGTGGGACTGACACCATGTCAAAAACTTATTATTGATAACTTCAGAGTAACAAGCAATCAAGATATATATTTAGATTTAACACAATATTTTAATTTCAATCCTCAAATATTGATGACTACCGAATATGAACATAATCACGAATACAATGAATATACAGCAATGACATTGAATTATCCAACTGTTGTGTTTATTAACAAATCAACAAATAAAACATCAGAGGATCTGACATTTTATTTAGATAAAAACACTATAGAAGACAAGTATGATAATAAAGTATTTGAGTTAGCCATTCCTAATGGAATTTATCAAGTGAAATTATTGTATCCAACAAAAGTATGGATGGCAGAAGAACAAATATTACGTGAGTTTTACCATGCAGATGCCAATTGTGGTCGTATTGTGATAACAAAACACATAAAAGGAGAAGAGGGTGGTAGCAGTATGGTAAACAAAGATTATTGGGGAGGCGTTCGCATTAAAAAGATTTCATCATACACTCATTCAAATGCTGATCCAATAATAAAGAAATATTTTTACAATTCAGACCTTAACCCTGCGAAATCAAGCGGAGTTATTGCATTTGAGCCACATTTTGTTTCAAAATACTATATGGTGTGTACCCATCAATCAACCGTAGGTTGGGATGCAGGAGAGGTATTCGCATTATCATCTGTTGGGTTACATAATCTTCCTGTAGGCAATGTCGGTATTGAATATGAGACAATAAATGAAAGTTATGTTACATATGACAAGACATCAGGAATGGAACAGGTTTTAAAACGATCTAAATATGACTATACCGTACAAGATAAATATTATAATGTCGATTATAATAGGACTCAATTTTTAAATAGCCAACCAGTGGGACAACAAATGTGGACATCTGTCGCTCATAGACGAGGCAACTTGACAAAAAAAACCGATTTTTATATATCAAGTCCAGCATCGGAAACACATTATGAATACAACATATATGAGCCTGATGAATATAGTCTATTTACAACGGATATGTTTTTAGTTTCGGATTATACCCCTGCTTTCGGGCAAAACCAATTAGACTATTCAATCGGTAAATATCATTTAATTCCATATAATAAAACAATTAAAACCGAATTATATACTGAGAGTTCAGGATATAACCAAACAATAAATTATACCTATTTTTATGACGAATATACATCTAATCCCGATTATAGATTTATACGTTCTAAACAAATCACCGAATCATACGGCTCGGATAAAACAATCTACTATACCTATGTAAAATCAGGAAACACCTATCTTGACATCATCGAATCAGAAGTAACCGTTTCCAATGGGATTATAATCGATGCCAAGCGCATGGAATATTATCCCGGTACATTCTTGTTGAAATCGGTTTATGGATTAAGTGAATTAGGTAAAACAATCACACAATATCCACTCGGCGAAAAATCGGCATCACAAAGCCTAATTTCTTTAATCAATGAGCCGGAATATAGTTATAGATATGATTCATCGGGTAATCTTGTTGAGATTAAATTTAAAAATGAAGTATTGGCATCATATCTATGGGGATATCGAGGAGCACATCCAATAGTGGAGGTAAAAAACTTTCCATACGATAGTCTTGTTTCAACATTGGCTTCTTTGGGAAAAATTCCGGAAAATTTCTTGAGTGCAACAGGAACAACGACGTCAGATTTAAATACATTTTATTCCCAACTAAGAACGACTCTGCCCAATTATGAGATTACAACAATGTTATATCATTGGCTCATAGGTGTGTCAGAGGCAACAGACTCTAAAGGAATAACAACTCATTTTACCTATGATGACTGGGGACGCTTGAAAGATATCAAAGATTATAATCAATATTTTATACGCAAATATGACTATCACTTTAAAGAATAACATCATGAAACATATTATATATTTCATAATTTTTATAAATATTATCGCTTTTAAATTATCTGCCAACAGTTTATCAAAAGAACTGAACAGCAGTCGTGCAGGCGATCGAATGAAAATGAATTACATAAATCTTGCCCCACACTATGCATTTAAAGATACATCTTTATATGATTTTTCATTATGTGCAATAGGAGAAACGCACATCATCAAATTTTCAGAATATAAAGACACATTGCTTTCTTCATATGAAAATCGCAGTGTAACACTCTTTGACATGCGCTCAGATACAATCACATCCATAGCTTTTCGCAAACCGGGACTTAACATAAATCATGCACGTCCTGAACTGACAATGTGTTTTCCTATGGAGCCGGGAAAATCTGTATCGGGATATTTCTTCGCCGAAGGTAAAGATGGAGTCATGGGATATGTGCGTCATGCGGGGAAAAGCATGGTAAGTGCAATGCCAAAGATAGCAACCTTAATAACTCCCGATAAAGATACAATCAATAATTCGTTGGTAGTTACTTATACCAGAGATGCGGCAACCATCATGTCTCATGACTTTACCCGGAGCTATATGCGCATCCTCAATAAAGAGATATTATCAAATGATTCAATCGATAAATATCTGACCACTGATAGCATTACGCATAGCATACGAAGACACTGTTGGTATGCTCAAGGCTATCGTTATCCGATAATCGACATACGCCAATACAAAGTCTATCATTATGGAAACACAACAGACTCAACAACTATAGCTCTATACTATAGCACTGTTTCTCAAGAAAATGATATCGCAAACGATCCTGAAAATGAGATAATAAGGTCTGTTCTAAAATATCCAAATGCCAATAGTAGAAATCAACGAATTGGGCAGAGCACAAAATCTTTGACAGGAAATAGATATAAATCAGATGCTGATAATTCCAAAACAGATGTTTCCATTCAAGAGGATTTAAATAACCAAATGTGTGCTGATGAAATAAGTATTACTGAAACATGTGATTTATACCCTCTAATCGTCGAGGGTTCAACGACATTGAGTTACTCCACAATAAACGGAAATAATGCCGAGATATACATCTTTTCTCCTTCGGGAGCATTGATGTGGCAAAAAACTATATATAATCTTGATAGCTCAGGCTCAATAGAATGTTCTACTGCTGAATTAGTTCCGGGAAATTACCTCTTAACTTGTCTCATAGGAGAAAAGCGATACTCTTTCAAGATTGCAAAGAAATAATCGTAATGTTATAGGAGAATCGAAATAAAATCATTAAATTGCAAAACGTAAATCATTATGACAAACGGTCGATACATAAAAGCACTGATATTATCTGTTCTGTTATCGGTATTTTCG
>CAZCEB010000026.1:0-12047 GCA_964497305.1 uncultured Muribaculaceae bacterium
ACTGCCGGCACGTTGAAAAAGACGTTTACGATTTCATCTAACTTGACAAGTTTATAATAGAATATAATTCTAAAAATAGAGCGTTGCAATCATTGATTGCAACGCTCTATTTTATAAATAGTAGTGTCAGTTATAAAGGAATAAGAAAAAATAGCTAATTTTGTAGCATTCTAAATTGAATGAGTATGAATAATGGATTTTTAAGAGTAGCTTCGGCTGTTCCTCAAGTTAATGTTGCCGATGTAAAATATAATGTTACAAATATCATATCAATGTGTGATATATTGAATGATAAAAAAGTACAAGTAGCAGTATTTCCAGAGTTGTCAGTAACAGGCTATACATGTGGGGATCTTTTTCATACTGAAACTCTTTTTAGAGCAAGTCAAGAAGGATTGTCAGAGATTGTAAATGCTTCAAATCAGTGGCAGATGCTATTATTTGTCGGAGCTCCTATAAAGTATAATCAACGATTATATAATTGTGCGGTTGCGATATATGAAGGAAAGATTATAGGAATAGTTCCCAAAAGTTATATCCCTGAATATAGAGGAATGGCTGAAAAACGATGGTGGAATTCAGGTCTTGGAATAGATACAAGGGTTGAGGTTGCAGGATTTAAGGTGCCATTTAAGGTCAATCAACTATTTCAGATTGCAAATATATCAGTCGCAGTAGAGATAGGCGAGGATATCATGTCTCCAATACCTCTGTCGGTAAAGGCAACTATGGCAGGAGCCCAAGTAATTGTTAATCTATCGGCATCAAGTGATAACGTAGGTAGTTATAATCGACTTAAAAATTTGGTTATTCAGCAATCGGTGCGATGCTTGGCTGCTTATGTATTTTCAGGAACAGGATATGGTGAATCAACAACAGATGTTGTTTATGATGGGAAAGCTATTATAGCTGAAAATGGTGTCCTATTGGCAGAAACTAATCGATGGGGGGGTGAAAATAAAACGGTTATTACAGATATTGACATTGATGCACTTAATCGTGAGCGCATGTCTAATAACATATTTGGAGATTGTGCTTCACAAGAGTTGACTGACCAATATGAAATAGTACTTGTAGATAAATGTTGTCGAGAAATAGATGATATATTGTATAGAGAAATAAATTCTAACCCTTTTTTGCCTCAAAATAGAGAGGAGATAGAGACGTTGTGTGATGAAGTTGTCAATATTCAGGTTGCCGGTCTTGCACGACGCATTGAGTTTACTCATGCACAGTCAATTGTCGTGGGAATTTCGGGAGGACTTGATTCAACACTCGCATTGCTTGTCGCAGTAAAAACATTTGATAAATTGGGATTAGATCGCTCCGGTATAATAGGGGTTACAATGCCGGGGTTTGGAACAACAGATCGTACGTATCGTAATGCTCTTAAAATGATGACTGAATTAGGTGTTACACAACGAGAAATATCGATAGTGCCATCGGTTGAACAACACTTTATAGATATAAATCATGATAAAGATAATCATGATGTAACATATGAGAACTCTCAAGCGCGTGAGCGTACACAGATATTGATGGATGTTGCCAATCAAGTTGGTGGCATGGTGCTTGGAACAGGTGATTTGTCGGAACTTGTGCTTGGCTGGGCTACATACAATGGTGATCACATGTCGATGTATGGTGTAAATGCCGGAGTTCCGAAAACATTGGTTAAGTATCTTGTTAAATGGATTGCGCAACAATCGGAATCTGATAGTGTGAGAGCAACACTGATGGATGTTGTTGAAACGCCCATCAGTCCCGAACTTATACCTGCTGATGAAGATGGAAACATAAAACAAAAAACGGAAGATTTAGTCGGTCCCTATGAGTTGCATGATTTTGTGTTGTATTATGTGTTGCGATATGGGTATTCTCCTAAGAAAATATTCCTTTTAGCGCAGAAGGCATTTGCAGAGGTTTATACATGTGATGTAATTAAACATTGGATGACCATATTTTTCCGTAGATTTTTCAATCAACAGTTTAAACGTTCATGTTTACCCGATGGACCAAGGGTCTTTGAATTATCTGTTTCTCCAAGAGGAGATTGGCGCATGCCATCTGATGCGTCGTCGGCTCTTTGGCTTGCAGAATGTGCCGAATTATAAAAAAGAACGTTAAATATCATTGTTTTTTGAGACAGGATTAAACTTTTCTGTCGTTGCATAGTCATATAGACAAATGCAGATTAATTTGCTTAGCAAAAGACAGAGTATTAAACTTGATTAAATTTTTAAAACAATGAAAAAGACTTTATTAAGTATAATGGTTGTGGCCATGTCATTATTTACATTTAGTGCAATGGCGCAAGATAAAAAATGCAACAAAAAAGAGTGTGCAAAGGAAACATGTGATAAGAAAAGTTCGTGTGATCAAAAGGGAAATAAGCGCAATTGTCCCAATCCTTTTGCCGGAATTCAATTAACACAAGCACAGCAAGAAAAACTTGATGCTCTAAAGGCTTCGTGTCCGCTAAAGGATAAGAAAGAAGATCGTAAGAAAAATCGTCAATATAGAGACTCTATTGCTCATGATGCAAAAGTAAAGCACCTTGCCGAGATTAGAAATATATTGACTCCCGAACAATATGTTCAATTTCTTGAAAACATGGTGTTGGACTCAAAAATGAAAGCACCTAAACATAATAGAGGAGGAAAACATAAAGGTCCAAAATGTCCAATGCCACAAGATTGTCAAAAAAAGAAACCCTAATCAGCAATATTTAAGTATAGTGTAAAACGAGAAACGGAGTTGTAGTGATGCAACTCCGTTTTAACGTAATAAAAATAAGTCGAGCTTCTCGTTTCCTATCCTTGGTGGGCAGGACGAAGAAGATCGTTTACAGTTTTTACAGGATTGAATGTGTCAATGGGAACTTCTAAAAAGATAGTATTCCAATTACTCATTGCACCATTCCATAGTCCTGGTAATTCAAGCGCACGAAGTTCTTTCCCATGTAGTGATTTTGATGAGATGAAACCAGTATTGCCATCGACGTATTCTGGTAAATTAAATTTCTTACCATTGATATCTTTTATATAGCACACCAAGTCAACCGGATTGAAGTGTGTCGCTTTAGCTACCATTGCTTTATAGGCTTCATTTGCCGGATCAATTTGATGGCTTTCAAGAATTTGAGGAGAAGTAGAGCCATCGGGATTATAGGCAATATATGGACCACCACCCGGTTCTCCTTCATTTTTTACCATTCCGCACACACGTAGTGGGCGATTTAGTTTTTCTTTTATGTATAGTACAAGTTCAGCATCTTCAAGAGTTTTCATGCGTTCGTCTCTGACATTCAATACTTGATGTAGGAATGCAATCATGTCGCGCACTTTTTCCATGTCATAATTGCCATTGTTAATATCATTTAGATATTTTTCAATCATGTCATGAGCTTGAATTAGATAACCGGCAATCACCTGTTTATATTGAAGTGTTGCAGCTCGACGAGAGTCAGGAACAACATTGTCAATATTTTTAATGAAAACTACTGCTGCATCAATGTCATTTAGATTTTCTATTAATGCTCCATGACCACCGGGACGGAATACGAGATTTCCATTTTCGCGGAATAAAGTATTATCAGGGTTTACGGCAACGGTATCGGTTGATGGTTTTTGCTCCGACATTGAGATGTTGAATTTCACGCCCATGCGTTGTTCGCAATCGGGAACAACAGCAGCAAGTTTCTGTTTGAACAATTCACGGTGATTAGTTGAAACTGTGAAATGTAGATTAACTACACCATCTTTCTGAGATGCAGTTTGGGCTCCTTCCACTAATTGTTCTTCTACCGGAGTGCGAGTCGAATCGTTGTATTTGTGGAATGTAAGTAATCCTTTGGGTAGATTACCATAGTTCAACCCTTTTTCACTAATAATAGCATTGATTACATCTTTATATCGATGTTCATCAATGAGGTCATCAACACTCTTGTTGTATATATCGCGACATAAGTCATCGAGCTCGTCAAAAAATGCAAGATTGTGAATGTTTTCTATTAGTTCGGCAACGTCTGAATTCTCAGCAGGAACATCATCGTCTCCATCGACAAAAGAGAAAAGAGATTTAAACATGCGAGAAGCAGCTCCCGATGCTGGAACAAATTTGCATACCTCTCCACCTTCATTTAAATATTTTTGCCATCGATCAACAGCATTATTTTGTTCTTCAGGGGTGAGTTTAATAATTCCTGCACCAATGGTTGCAGTTCCTGCAAGTTTTAAATAGGGGAAACCTGTTTTAAAACGATTGATTTGAGCCATCAGCTCATCTTGAGTAATACCTTTTTTCTCAAGAGTTTTAATGTCTTCGGGTGTTAGCATAAATGGTATTTAGAGTTAAATTATTATTCGATATACCAAAAGTACTAAATTTATCCCGAATAGAGTAATATTAGCGATAAAAATTTGTAAAATTTATCGGGACATACGTTTAAGTAGGTTGTAGGATGGAATGATACCCAATTCACCTGCTTTGCTGAGATCAGAGATCCCATTTTCTTTATTACCGAGTTTGAGGTATACATATCCTCGGTTGTAGTAGGCTTCACCAAAATCTGGTTTTATCTCAATCGCAGTTGTAAATGCACTTAATGCCGAGGTGTAATCTTGATTTGCAATCATCAAGCAGCCTTTGTTGAAATGGGCTATTGCCATTCGTGGCGAGAGTTTAATAACTTGTTCCAAATCGGACATGATTGAGCTCATTTCAAGTCGTGCTTTATCTAATTCAAATTGTGGAGATTTGGTCGTTTGGTCATCATCAGTTGATATGCGTTCTACTTCCATGTTTTTATATCTTGCAATGGCTCTCATAAGAAAACCAAGAGTAAAATCGGGAGTCAGGTTGATGGCTCGGTCTAAGTCGGTTATTGCTGATTTATAATTGTGTATTGTAATAAAATCCATGGCTCGCCCAAAATAATCTATGGCACGTGGCTCATGTGTGGCAATATAAGAATTGTAATATTCGATTGATTCAAAATGCTGTTTTATGTCGTTCTCGTCGGTAAGTTGAGGCTCTTGATTGGTTACCATCAATAAAAAACGTAATATGCGAGTAGTATTAAGGTCATCAACTTCTTTTATGTAATAGGTATTTTCTTTTAGCTGAGATGGGGAAGAATAATAGGATAGGGCAAACATTGGTTCTGCTTCGATATTCATGTTTCGGTCTTGTACCTTGCCACGTATACTCTTATTATTGTATTCTTCTTTAACATCGGTCTCATTTTCGATTGTTAATAGTGATGTAAATCTGTTGGCAACTACTTCTTGTGGCTCTGTTTCATTGTCTGTAACTTCGTTGCTTGTGTTATCCGATTTTTCGACAGGTTTCTTAGCAAGAGCCATTGACTTGTTGTAGTCTTTTTCGGCACTATGCATATTTCCACTCATGCGATAGATGTCATATCTTAAAAAGTAGGCTCCGGCAAAAGAAGGATATGCTTCTATAACCTTATTGATATCGGCAAGTGCATTTTTGAAATCGTGAGTATCTTTGTATAGGATTGCTCTATTATATAATGCTTTATAGTCATTGCTATTGAGAGATAATACTTTCGAAAAATCATCAATGGCTTTGTCGTTGTCATGTACCTCGGCACGAAGTAGCCCTCGGTTGAATAGAGCAACAGAGTTGAGTGGATCAAGTTGTATAGCATAGTCATAGTCGGCCATTGCACCAAAATAATCGTCAAGATTATATCTGAGGAATGCACGATTGATGAAGAAACCGGCATATTGTGGTTGTAGTTTTATTGCTTCGTTCATGTCGTTGAGCGCACTTTGAAAATCTTTATTTGTGTGAATTGCAATATCAGCTCTGATGACATAGGCATTTGTTGCGTTTTTGTTTATTTCCAATGCTTTGTTGAGGTCGTTTAAGGCACTGATGGTATCGCCGGTGGCAAGCCTTAATTTCGCTCTCCCAATATATCCGTTGTCAAATCCAGGATGTGCCGAAAGTAGTTGTTCATAGGTTTTCTCTGCATTTTCATAATCTTTTATTTCTTCCTCAGCAAGAGCCTTGTTGAATTGTATTCCTTTATTATGAGGTAGTAATTCAAGAGCTTTGGTATAGTCGTCAATTGCTTCACGATGTTTGCCTTGATTTTGGCGCGCAACACCACGTAGTTCATAGGCATCGGTAATGAATGGATTATGTTCAATGGCAATTGAAGCATCCTCTTCAGCTCCTTTATAATCTTCAAGATTGTATTTTGCAATACCTCTGAAAAAATAGGGCTTAGCCAAATAGGGCTTAGCTTGAATAACTTGGTTAAAATACTGAATTGAAAGCATATAATCTTCAAAATATAAAGCATTTTGACCAATGCGCATTACTTGATCAGTATTAATCTGTGCCTCTATATTTATGGAAGAAAATAGGCTTATTATAAAAAATATTATTTGTTTTTTTGTCCTCATTGTGTAATTCGTGAAAATATTGGACAAAAATAGTTCAATATTACCGAAATGCAATTAAAAATGTGTTTAATAATCTTTTAATACATAAAGATTATATATAATTTTGTAGTTTGAAAAGAAAAAGAATACAATAGATTTGTTATTTATTAAAAAAAGGTACAATTAAACTATGGATAAAAAAGAACACATTGTAGTAGTTGGAGGAGGGTTTGGCGGTTTGAATTTTATCAAGCAGATAGATAAAAAGCGTTTTGACGTAACATTAATAGACCGTAATAATTTTCATAGTTTTCCCCCTTTGTTTTACCAAATAGCATCGGCAGGTCTTGATGCCGGTAGTATTTCATTCCCATTTCGAAGAGAAATGCGACGCGGAAAAGTTAAGGGTGCGCGATATAACATGGGAAATGTGGAATTTATAAATATGAAGGAAAAGATTGTTACCACTCAGTTTGAAACTATTAAATATGACAAATTGGTTATTGCTGCCGGAACAACCAATAATTTCTTTTCTCTTACTGAGTTATATAAACAAGTATATACATTAAAAAGTGCATCAGAAGCGTTGCGCTGTCGTAATGAGATTCTTGATAGGCTTGAACGTGCATCTTTATGTAAAGATGCTAAGGAACGAAAAAAACTATTGAGTTTTGTTGTTATAGGTGGGGGCCCTACTGGAGTGGAGATTGCTGGTGCAATTGGGGAGATGAAGCGTTATATTTTGAGCCGAGAATATCCCGATATTCCTAAAGAAGATTTGAATATAATTCTTGTTGAAGGGACTGACAGATTGCTAAGAACGATGAGTGAAACGGCGTCTCGTGAAGCGTTGGAATATCTTGGCCATCTGATGGTTGATGTTAAATTGGAGAAAACAATGGCTTCATATGATGATAATATCATAAAATTTGCCGATGGAGAAGAGCTATATTCAGAGATGGTAATATGGACGGCAGGTGTTACCGGTGAGCCAATGGAATTTTTCGGGACAGATGTAAAACGTGGACCGGGTAATCGTTTTGTTGTAGATGAATATAATCGTGTCATTGGCATGAATGATGTATATGCAATTGGAGACATTTCATTAATGATGAGTGATGCATATCCTAAAGGTCATCCCCAATTGGCTCAAGTTGCTATTCAACAAGCGAAATTGTTGGCAAAACAGCTTAATAAAGGAGAATTTAAGCATCCATTCAAATATGTCGATAAGGGGTCGATGGCAACAGTAGGACGAAATCGTGCTGTTGCCGACTTGAAGCATGTTCATTTATATGGTCGTCCGGCTTGGTTGACATGGATGTTTGTGCATTTGATATCTATACTTGGAATGCGTAATAAGATAACTGTATTGATTACATGGATATGGGCTTATTTTACATATAGTACATCATTACGCTTACTTATGCACACAAATAAATATCCGTTACGTTCTCGATGGGGCGAGAAAATATGATGTATTTTAAATAATCACATTTTTAAATTTCAAAATCCGAGCAGTTGTGTTATCTTTGTATATTGTAATGTAACTATTATTGTAGTGAAAACAATCGATGAAGATATAAAATTGGCTTGCGAAACATTACGTAAAGGTGGGGTGATTTTATATCCTACTGATACTGTGTGGGGTATAGGGTGTGATGCCACATGTAGTGCTGCAGTTAAGAAGGTTTTTGAGATAAAGCATCGTGCCGATAATAAAGCTCTGATTGTAATGCTTGGCTCTGAAAGAAGTTTGGATAGATATGTTTCAGATGTTCCTGAAATTGCCTATGACTTGATTGGTGCAGCAGTAAAGCCTTTAACTATTGTTTATGATTGTGGTTGCAATCTTGCTCCGGAGTTATTAGGCGAGGATGGGAGTGTCGGTATTCGCATAACACGAGAAAATTTTTCAAGCCGTTTGTGTCGTGCATATCGAAAACCTATTGTTTCAACATCGGCAAATATAAGTGGAGAGCCCACTCCCGCAATTTTTAATGAAATATCGGAAGATATTAAAAATAGTGTAGATTATATTGTTGAAAATCGACGAGATGATAACGACAAGCAATTACCATCAAGTGTGATAAAGCTCAGTGTCGGTGGTATAATAAAAATTATAAGAAATTGATTAGTGAAAAACGACAACGATGTAAGTATGTAGTCGGCGATTTTTTGTCGACAAATGTTGCATGGCTAATGTTCAATCTGATTAGATATTATTGGTTTGAAAATACATCGATGTTTCAATCGCTTGTTTATTTTTTAACATCAAAGAATGTCGTTGCCGGTCAATTTTTGTTTCCGTTATTAATGCTGGGATTGTATTATTTATCGGGATATTATAATAAAGTTTTCTTGAAATCACGTCTTCAAGAATTTATAACTACATCAACAACGGCATTTATAGGTATGGTGATGATTTTCTTCATGGTGTTATTTAATGATATTAATGCAGAAAGGGCATTTACCTATGAGTTAATGTTGGTATTGTATTTGGTGTTGTTTATTGTAGTCTATATTGTAAGGTATAGCATTACACGCGTTGCTACTCGTAAGATACATAATCGAGAGTGGTCGTTTAATACGCTTATTGTCGGCACATCAAATACTGCCGAGATGATGGAGAAACGATTGCGAGAGATGACGAAATCAATGGGCTTCAATGTTGTTGGTTATGTTGAAACATGTGAAGGCGCATTTCATCGAGATTTAAATCTGCCCATATATTCATTGGATGAAATAACCGATGTGTGTGCGCGTGAGAATGTAAAAAATATAATTGTTATTCAACATCGTCATGGAATAAAGGCAACCATGTCAATGGTTAGTAATTTGTTGTCATTGAACATGCCCATATACCTTTCTCCTGATTTGTATCAATTATTGACATCACGAGTGAGGGTGTCAAATATCGTTGGTGAGCCTCTTGTCGATATTTCAAAGACAGAGATGAGTCAATGTACTTTGAATTTGAAACGCATGAGTGATGTTATAATATCATTCCTTGCATTGTTGTTTATATCTCCGATATTGTTGGCGGTCGCCGTTGCAGTAAAGTATAGTTCTAAAGGTCCTGTATTTTATAAACAAAGACGCATCGGTTATCATAAACGACCTTTTAATATATATAAATTTCGTTCAATGTATGTCGATGCTGAGGTCTCAGGTCCTGCATTGTCAACATTAAATGATCCTCGCATAACACCTATCGGTCGTTTTCTGCGTAAGTATCGTCTTGATGAGTTGCCAAATTTTTGGAATGTATTGCGAGGAGATATGTCTTTGGTGGGACCACGTCCGGAAAGAGAATATTATATTAAGCAGATTATGATTCGTGCACCATATTATACACTGATACACCAAGTACGTCCGGGTATAACCTCATGGGGTATGGTAAAATATGGATATGCATCAGATGTTGATGGAATGATTGAGCGATTGAAGTATGATTTATTATATATTGAGAATGTCTCATTATTAGTAGATTTAAAAATATTGTTTTATACAGTACAGACTGTTTTCACCGGAAAAGGTATATAATGAAAGAAAAGATAAAAAATATAGGTCAACAAATGTATGATCTCTTTATGCGCTTTGTTCAATGGCGACAACAGCATATAAAAGAGAGAACGTTTGTGATAATATTGGCATTGTTTGTAGGGATATTTGCAGGATGTGCAGCTTTGATATTGAAGACTCTGATTCATGATATCGCCAATATGCTCACATCTCACATGGAAATAAGTGGAGGAAACTATCTGTATTTTATATATCCGGCGTTAGGTATTTTGATAACAGGAATATATGTAAGGTATGTTGTAAAAGATAATATATCTCATGGTGTAACACGTGTGCTATATTCTATTTCTCAAAACAAGAGTAGATTGAAACCTCATAATATATACTCGTCGGTTACAGCAAGTTCGATTACAATAGGTTTTGGTGGCTCTGTTGGGGCTGAAGGTCCTATTGTATATACCGGAGCTGCAATAGGCTCAAATTTAGGATCTATGTTCCGGTTGTCTCCTCGTGTATTGATGATTATGGTGGGATGTGGTGCTGCGGCCGGAATCGCCGGTATTTTTAAGGCGCCTATTGCGGGTATGCTATTTACGATAGAGGTATTGATGCTTGATTTGACAACGGTTTCAATAATGCCTTTGATGATTGCATCTATTACAGCAGCAACAATGGCTTATATATTTACCGGATATGATGTTGAATTCTTCTTTGTGCAGAGTGAGCCATTTGTAACCGGTCGTATACCTTATGTAATATTGCTTGGCGTGTTTTGCGGATTGGTTTCATTATATTTTACACGAGTAATGAATATGATGGAAAACTTTTTTAAACAGATGAGCAATCCATGGATTAAAACAGCAACAGGTGGTATGATATTGGCGTGTTTGATATTTTTATTTCCCCCATTATATGGTGAAGGTTATTCTTCAATAACCCAATTATTGAGTGGAGATCCTTCTTCAATTGTAAATGGTAGTATTTTCTATGGCGATAGAGAAAATGTATGGTTTATTTTAACATTTATAGGGGCTATAATTTTGATGAAAGTCTTTGCAACATCGGCTACTAATGGCGGTGGGGGTGTGGGAGGAACATTTGCACCATCATTGTATGTAGGATGTATGGCAGGTTTCTTTTTTGCTTATTTGTTGAATAATCTGGGTTTGGGCTTGGATCTTTCGATAAAGAATTTCGCTTTAATGGGGATGGCTGGTGTTATGTCGGCAGTAATGCATGCCCCACTAATGGCTATCTTCCTCACTGCAGAACTAACAGGCGGGTATGAATTGTTTTTGCCATTGTTGATTGTCTCGGTGATTTCCTACGGAACGATTAAAATCTTTGAGAAATATAGCATCTACACAATGCGTCTTGCTCAAAGAGGAGAGTTGCTCACTCACCATAAGGATAAGGCTGTCTTGACATTGTTGAAAATGGATAGTGTTATAGAAACCGATTTTATGACGGTGCGTCCGGAAATGACTTTAAAAGAAATGGTTGAGGTTATATCTCAATCTAATCGTAATCTTTTTCCCGTTGTGAATAATGATAATGTATTGCTTGGAATTGTATTGCTTGATGATATTCGTAATATTATGTTCCGTCCTGACTTGTATCGTAAGATGAAAGTTAGTAAATTTATGAGTATGCCTCCGGCAAAAGTTGAAGTAGGGGAAAATATGGAAAAGGTAATGAAAACGTTTGATAAATCTGGCGCATGGAATTTGCCTGTCGTTGAAAATGGTAAATATGTAGGTTTTGTTTCTAAATCCAAAATATTTAATTCTTATAGACGAGTTCTCAGACACTATTCTGAGGATTAAGTCCGGATTTATATTGCAGTAGGGTATATAAACGAAAAGAGGCGGTTTCTTGGAAACTGCCTCTTTTGTGTAATCTTCAAGTAGAGCGCGGAGCTTACTTTCTGATACCGAGTTCTTTTTGTGCGATGATTGCACGATAGCGGTTGATGTCTTTCTTAATAAGATAATCAAGAAGACGACGACGCTTACCTACAAGTGCCTTAAGAGCTCGCGCTGTTGTATAATCTTTGTGATTTGACTTAAGGTGTTCAGTCAAATGAGCAATACGGACTGA
>CAZCEB010000027.1:0-11685 GCA_964497305.1 uncultured Muribaculaceae bacterium
ATAGCCATTAGCATTATAACTTCCTGTTAAAACTCCGGCAACAATTGTTGCATGGCATTGATCTATATGATCTGTTTGCCAGTTTAATATTTCTTCAGGAGTTGACAAATCTATTATTGTAGCTGTTGAATCAACATAACTAACAATTCTTTTCACTCTGTTTTCACCATTTTCATTCTTGAAATTAACATGATTGGGATCAAATCCGATATCAGAGAATCCTACTATAATACCACTTCCATCATATTTTTGTTGCAAATCAATACCTCCATTTACTTCATCTATCTTTGACATTGCCCGAGCTTTATTCATCATAGGAACAGAAGAACAGCCTATATTGACACTTGATATTGAAATTATCTTCAAAACATCATCAATTACTGAAACAGGAACAAAAATCAATAACAAATTCTCTCGTTTATTTATTATTTTTACCCCTAAAGCGACTAATTCATCAACAGCTTTTTCTTGTGAAATTTTAACTACAGCCGAAACATATTTTTCTTTTTCCAGGGTACTTATTTCTGACAATGTTCTTAATTGATGTCTTGAACGCAAATCCAATTTTGGATGAGCCAATGCACTTATTATCGACATCACAAGTACTATTAATATCGTAATCTTTCTCATAATGCAAACATACAAAAAAAGCGACTATCTAACAATTACAGATAGTCGCTTTTAAACATTTATTTTATTATATTTATTTTACCAATATGCGTTTTGTGTATTTTGTCGTTTCTCCTTGAACAGAAAGCACATAAACACCCTTATCCAGATTAGATGCATCAACCATCATCGTATCTCCTTGCGAAGACACATTTAACACTGATTGACCTGACATATTAAATAAAACAGCATTCAATTTATCTTCACCGGCAACAAATACCTCATATTTATTATCTCCTTTAGAGGATAATATAAGGCGTTTGTCATCTGTCATCGTATCATCAATACCAGATGTTGATGCAATCGCTAACTTCAAACCTTCAATAACATTCAGCTTTCCGGCGCCCCATTTTACTGGAGTTGTAGAATTTGTTACATAGGTATCTTTTGTTGCTGATTCTTGTGCAATTTGCAACACATCATCATATTCCAAATAAGGATTTGCCTCAAGCCACAATGCTACTGCACCGGCAAAGAATGGAGATGCCATTGATGTCCCAGCCATGCCTGCCCAATAATGATTTACATTATTTATTGTTGATTTATATGAGAAATCGGTTTCCTTATAGCCCTGATTTGCTATAAGATATTTTACATAATGTGAACTATATGCAGAAAATATCATACATCCAGGCGCACAAATATGAGGCAATTGTCTACCATCAACAAGTGTTCCATAACTTGAATATGACGAAATTTCTTTTTCTGTTTCCATGCCATATCCACGAGAGTTAAATGACCCAACTGCAATCACATTTTTAGCACATGCCATGTTTGATATCGTTCCGTCAGCAACTGGCTCATCCCAACCTTTTAAATTCTTTGTTGAGAACTCAGAATAATTCCCATCGCTATAAGTATAAACTTGTTGACCATTTTCTCCTTCAACAACAAATGCCATTACATAATTTCCGGTATTAGCTGCTGTATTTTGAAGATAATAATCTATCACTGCATTATACCTATTATTATAACCATCCACTAATGCTGTAACACCAATATAACTACCATAAGTTCCTTTAAATGCCTTATCAAAATTTGCATCTGAGATATCACCTATGCTATATTGTGAGCCATTTGCTACATAAACCCATTCCAAAGATTTACCATCTGGCGTAACCATAGATTTATTTACAACAGGCATCTTATATACAATAGTATCAGCTACTGCATCATAAACCATTGCTGTAACTGAAAACGGTTTATCATTTGCTCCCCAAAACTCAACCTGTCCAGCATGCAAACCCTCATATACATTTTCTACAACAAAAGATTTTAATTCCTTATCACTTTCTGAAAAAGTTTTATTTAATACGATTTTCTCAGTTCCTTCATTCCCGGCAGACACACATATTATTGCGTCCTTTCCTAATATATCAAGATATTGACTAAATAAATCTGTCCCATCATGAGGACCACTATTACTACCTATTGAGAGATTTACAACCGCCGACCTCCCTTCAGCATTAGCATATTCAATAATATTTTCAATTCCATAAATAATATTTGCATCAGCTAATACTCCTGCAGACATTGCGATATCGGCGCCCTTTGCTACCCCATAAAAAGGGATATTACTATCAGATTCATATCCACCGGCTAAAATACCTCCCACATGAGTACCATGTGTAGCATCTTTCATATCTGTACTAAACGATGCTATCGTTTCAGGTGTATCATATGTATCAAATGTACCATCTTTACCCATAAATGTCCACACTCGTTTTACTCGAGATGCAGTCTGATCTGAATTCATGAATGTTACATGATTGGGGTCAATCCCTTGGTCCATTAAACCAACAACAACACCAGCCCCGGTATATTTATGATCTACCATCATTCCCATGTGAGCCCAAGGTGTATTTGTTACATTACGTGCTTTATCCAATTTAGCATACATTTTAGTTCCAAATTGGAGTCTCTTGACTGCATTGTTTTTAGCAAATTCTTCAACTTGGGCTATTGGCAATGACACTATCGCTAAATGCTCTCTTTGTTTCAATACTTTTCCACCTGCAAGTTCTATATCTTCAATTGTTGCACCATCATTTAATTCAACAATTGCACCAATCATCCCATTGGTATTAAAATGAGAATATTCGGTAATAATAGGATCAACACTTGATGGTGTTATCTTATTTAATTGCTCTTGTTTATATTGACGCAGAATTCTCTGACCTGCAATATTAATATTACTTTGAGCATTGCTTAACATGACATAGCCAAGCAAGAATAAACTTAGGTATAATTTCTTCATATCAAAATAATTAGTTTAAAATGCAAAGTTAATAAAATATCCTCAATCTCACCCATAATAAAAAAAGAAATCGTGTCGCAAGTTTTGCGACACGATTTCTTTACTATAATTTATAGATTTTTATTCCTTTTCTTTTTCTACTTTCAATGTTTCAATATATTTACGAAGAGCTTCATTTTCAGGCTCAAGTTCCAAGAACTTCAAATAATTTTCTTTCGCTTTTGCCACATCACCAATCAAAATAAAATGACCGGCCATTTGATTATAAGCCTCAATATAATCTTGTTTACGCGCATCCTTCTTTTCCGGCTCTTGCTCAAGCAAAGAAAGAACAGTCATATAACAAGCTGTCGATTCTTCATTTGGCTTATTATTATTTTTTACAATACAAATACGCGCTTTACGCTGTGCAATGCGATAATCATCAGGAACACGCTCCAATGTCATATCAATATATTTAATAGCATTTTCAAGTGCTGCTACTTTCTTTAATGAATCCGTTTCAGTCGCGCCATGAGACATGTAACGACCAGCTAATACATATAAGTCATTTGTTTTATAATTACCACTATCAATTAATTTTTGATATGCTTCAGCGGCCTTGTCATATTTCTTCATTGAGTTATAAGCGCTACTCAATTGCTTGATTAGATCTGTTTTTTCAGGATTAACCTCAATTGCTTTTTCATATTGAATTAATGCAAGAGAATCTTTATCAAGTTCACGCAATACATCACCAAGAGAAGAGTAATCATTTGATGTATATTTATTTTTAGCATCATTTAATGCAAAGAAAATAGTAGCTTGTTTTTCAGCTCCGACATAATCTTTCAACGCTGCTTTATTCAAGAACGAAATGCGTTGTAGTTGGAAATTTTTAGGATCTGATTTAAGCAATTCATTTGCTAAATCCAAACTTTCATTATAAAGTTGTCCATAATATAGCAACACGCTATAACGAACTTTATCTTCTGTAAAGTGATTGGGATTTTCAATATATTTACCATAAGCGACCGCAGCCTTTGACCATTGGTCATTTTGGTAATATTTTTCAGCCAACTCACGTTGAGCAAGAGCCGAATTTGGTTGAAGAGCTAACAACTCTTCCAACTTTTTAATTGCAAATTCCGGACTTACAGAAAAGTACACATTTGCATATTTTACATAAGCAGGCGTATTTTCAGGGTCAAAAAGAATTGCATTTTCATATAAAGCAGCTGCTTCACCTGCAGCCTTTTCATTTGCTTTAACATCACCTTGAAATATTAAGCTATATGGATCTTTTTTATTTGCTTTCTTAGCTCTTTCGATTGCTTTTGTTATATCCTCAGCATATTTTACAGGATCAGCATTATAATAAGCTCGAGCAATTTCTGTTAACAATTCTGCATCTTTCTTTCCATAATCGCGAGCTTTTTTAAAGAAATCATCAGCAGCTTTCTCATTTCCACTCTTCAATGCCAATTCTCCTTTTCCTACATAATTGAATGGATTTTCTGGATTAGCAGCAATACCTGCTCTAAAATAAGTATCAGCGGCTGCATTATCACCTTGATTTAGGGCTATTGCACCAAGATAATAGTTTGCTTCAGCTTTATCAGTTGATGCATCATTTAGAGTTCGTTTAAGAATAGTTTTAGCATTCTCCAATTGATCTGCTTTGTAATACTCGATACCATCCTTATAACCTTGCGCAGACACTGTCAACGCACTTCCTAAAAATAAGGAAAACAAAAATTTAAATTTCATCTTTAAATCGTTTTTATGTTTATTAAATTACTATTTTTTGCTTGTTAGTTTAGATTTACCATTCGTGGTTGTACTGTTGCAGGCAATATTCCTGTCATTTGAATAATTTTCTGACCTTTAAATCCTGTTACAAATGAATAAAAACCATGTGCAATGCTTCCATTTGCCGCTGTAGTAATCATATATATTGAGCGGAATAATGGATAACTACCATCATAAATATATGCTTGATATGGCTTATATGCCTTTATCTCATCATCACGACGCACTTTCAATACCTTTATCCTATTATCAAATGAAGATATAGTTGTATCTTGTTTTTCAAGAGATTTTGCGCGATGCTCACTTGTAATTTCAGCCGAACGCATATCAGAACTAATCCAACTTACACCGATAACGCCTATTGCCCCTTTTATTTTCTGAACAGCTTCAAAAACCTCGTCATTTGAATTTTGAGCATACACATTAGGACCAAAATCAGCTCCATTGAGCAACGAATCGCGCATATATTTTACTGTACTTGAGCCTTGATGATCAAATACTACTTGAATTTTACCGGTTTTATTAGGCTCAATCTGACTCCATTCCGTAACCTTTCCCGACAATATTTCCGAGATTTCCTTCAACGACAATATCTCAACCGGATTTTCCGGATTAACAATCAAAGCAATTGCATCTACAGCAATTTTACAAGAACGAGCATTCCGGTCTTTACTCTTTAAATAGTCCTTTTCTTGTTGAGTCAACTCCCGAGGAATTACAATTGTTTTTGTGTTCAATTCTATCAATGAATCAACGGCAGCACGTTCATTTGTATAATAAGGAATAACACTTGCATTGGGATATATATATTCAAATACCCCTATTTCTTGATTCATGATATTTTCAAAACTATCATCACACACGAGGGTTGTCAATCCCGATGTACTTGTATTTTTAGTCTTACCAACACAAGAAGTTAAAAATGCGATAATTGAAATAATCAGAAATATATTTGTATATCTTTTCATCGTCAACCTCCTTTCAAAATCGAGAATCAATACCTTTGAATTGCCTATAAGCACGCCACACACCATATACTATAAATAGTGCTCCGCCAGCCCATCGCAACCATTCATGCATCCATGAGAAATATCCTGCAAGGACTAAACCTCCCATCCCTACATATATACAAATCATTATTATGCCAAAAATCGTACGCGCCAATTTAGGTGCTTTCTTTTCTTCGTTTAAATTCTCTACCATAATGAGTATCAATATATAAACGCATCAAAACATGTCCGTTACCGCAGATTTTCGATCTAAAAAATCGGCAACGCACAACTTGCGATTGTAAAGATAAACAAAAAACTTTTATAAAAGTGCGGCTTACATTACATATTATAATCTATTAACACCTATTTAGGCATGCTCTCTGGTTTTATTCGCTAATTTTGTATTAAGAAAACAAAATTGCACCAATGTACGCACCACTTGCCGAACGATTAAGACCTAAATCCATTGACGATTACATAGGGCAATCTCATTTAGTTGGAGATGATTGCATTTTACGTCGCATGATTGAGTCAGGAAATGTATCCTCATTTATCCTATGGGGACCTCCGGGTGTGGGAAAGACAACCCTCGCCCGCATTATTGCCAACACAATAAAATCTCCTTTTTATACACTCAGCGCCGTTCATGCCGGAGTCAAAGAGGTGCGAGAAGTCCTTGAACGCTGCAAAACCGATGCTCGCAGTATGTTTTCGTCCGGACGACCAATTCTGTTTATTGATGAAATTCATCGTTTTAATAAATCACAACAAGATAGTCTTCTCGGTGCTGTTGAAAGTGGGATTGTTACCCTTATTGGCGCAACAACCGAAAATCCTTCATTTGAGGTAATACGCCCACTATTATCTCGTGCTCAAGTATATGTATTGAAACCTCTTGACACAAATGAGCTGCAAATATTACTTGACAGGGCGATTTCTACCGATGAAATTCTCAAAAAACGAAACATCAAAATCGTAAGCACTTCAGCTCTGTTTCGTTTTTCAGGAGGGGATGCTCGCAAGTTGCTAAACATCCTTGATTTGCTTGAGCAATCTACCGGCATCAACGAAGAGATGATTATTGACGATGATCTTGTAACAAAGCGTCTACAAGAGAATCCATCGGCTTTTGACAAAAATGGAGAAATGCACTATGATATTATCTCTGCTTTTATCAAAAGTGTTAGAGGTAGCGACCCCGATGCCGCTATATATTGGCTTGCGCGATTAGTTGCCGGAGGCGAAGATCCTGAATTTATAGCTCGCCGACTCACAATCCTTGCAGCCGAAGACATTGGACTTGCTAATCCCAATGCGTTGCTACTTGCCAATGCGACTTTTGACACCCTGAAAAAAATAGGTTGGCCTGAAGGACGCATACCTCTTGCTGAATGTACCATATATCTTGCCACATCTCCCAAAAGCAATTCGGCTTATAACGCAATCAACTCAGCGCTTGAACTTGTCAATTCAACAGGCAATCAGCCTGTTCCATTGCATTTACGCAATGCGCCAACTAAATTGATGGAAGATTTAGGCTATGGGAAAAATTACAAATATGCCCATAGCTATCCAGGGAATTTTGTCAAGCAACAATTCTTGCCAGACACTTTACAAGGAGCAAAATTCTGGACTCCTTGCGATAACCCATCAGAAGCCAAAATGTATGAATTACAAAACAAGCGTTGGAATCAAGATTAATAACTTTCAAAGATGACTATTAGAACGGTAAAACCATCTGATGCCAAAGCAATAACAGATATCTATAACCATTATATCCTCAATAGCGTTGCTTCATTTGAAACAGAGGCTCTATCAATTGATTTAATGAAAAAACGCATCATTGAAATTTCTTCAAATTTTCCTTTTTTAGTATGCGAAATTGATAACCAGATTATCGGATATTGTTATGCTCATCCCTGGAAAGAGCGTGCAGCTTATAAATACACTTTAGAAACAACTGTCTATATTGCTACGTCCCATTTACACAAAGGGATAGGCAAAGCATTAATGGAAGAACTCATATATTTATGTAAAAAGCAAGGTTTTCATTCTCTAATTGCATGCATTACCGGAAATAATGACGCAAGTATCGCCCTACACGACAAATTGGGATTTAAAAAAGTATCCCACTTTAAACAAGTGGGATACAAACACAATCAAATTCTTGATGTTGTTGATTACCAATTATTGCTGAAGACGCTTTAGCACCAACACAATAGCGCCATTTTTATCATACATTAAAACGGTATTATCTTCACCTTTTTTTGCCGACTCTACTTTTTCAAGAGCTACAAAAAATGCCGTTTCAAGGCTTTGGTTTGGACACGACTTAAGCGTTGAAATCAGCTGGTGGAATTGTATCGAATTTTCCTTATCCGGATCTATCAACAATTGTCCATTAACAATATTACAGCCTGAATTACCATGCAATTTCAATTCAGGAATATCAATTACCATTTGAATACCCTCGCCATCACACGATGTATTTTCAATCGTTACAACCTGCCATGCTCCATTAAGATAATCCATGTTATGTTTTCTTAAAACCATTGTTTGTACTTTATTTGCATCAAACAGACTTAAATAATATTCGTTTCCTATGCGATCTACCATATAGGATTTCACTTGTCCTATTGTATAATTTATTTCATATTCAAACGGAGCTTCATGACAATCTTTCTGTGTCGATATCACATTTTCAAATGTCAAATCAGTTCCCTTAACTACAAAATCGCCATTCAATATGTTACATCCATTAGAGCCATAAAACCTCTTTTCAGCAACAGAAAAATTAATATATGGTCGATTTTCTTCTCCTGTTACTTTTGCACCATTCACTTCTGCAACAGTCCATTCACCATTTAAAGTTTTATCTGATATTTCCACCACATAATGCTGTTTTTCCTCTTGACCGGCAGCAACCTGTGGCATCAATGGTTTTTCTGATGACTTTTTGTTTTTCTTTGTCTTTTTACTATTTGCAGTTGTTTTATTGGTTGACTTAGTTTGTGTTGTTTGATTTCCTGCCGATACAACTGTTGTATCATTTTTTAACACACTACAACTTGCCAACATCATTACCGACAAGCCCAATACAGATATTAATAATTTCTTCATAACAATCTTAATTTTATGACAAAGATACAACCAAAATATCAGAAATCACACGAGCCGATAAAATTCCCTCTCTTTGTATCATAGATTTTATGTAATTTTGCCAAATAATTATAGTATTTCACAACGCATGAGAAATATTTACCTACAATTATTTTTGACATTTCTAAAAATAGGAGCATTCACATTTGGAGGAGGATGGGTGATGATTTCCATTATTGAGCGAGAAATTGTCGATAAACACAAATGGATTTCGCGTGAAGATTTTCTTGATTTGTTGGCTGTTGCTCAATCTCTTCCAGGCATCCTTGCCGTAAATTTTGCCGTTGCCATAGGTGATAAACTACGAGGCTCGCGAGGACGATTATGTGCAGCTCTCGGCACAATAATTCCCTCTTTTACAATAATCCTACTCATAGCAATTTTTCTAACGCCTGAAACAATAAAAAACAACGAGACAATAAGCAAAATTTTCATGGGAATGCGTCCTGCCGTTGTTGCTCTGCTCATTGCTCCGGTTATAACAACTGCTCGTGCCGCTAAAATAAATTGGAAAACAATATTTATCCCCATTTCAGTCGCACTACTCATTTGGTCAAAACTACCCTACATCTCAAATCCCATAATATATATTATCTTAGGAGGATTGGGAGGATATTTGTGGTACACACAACTCAATTACGACAAGAGAAAGGAGGAACAAGATGATATATCTTAAACTCATTTGGTCCTACTTAAAAATAGGCATATTTGGCTTTGGTGGCGGATATGCGATGCTCTCGTTGATTGAGCGCGAAATCGTTGGTCAAGGGTGGATTACCCGTCAAATGTTTACCGACATTGTTGCTTTATCTCAAATGACACCGGGTCCCATAGGAATAAACTCTGCTACATACATAGGTTATGTAACCCCCGGAGCTGTCAACCCGGAATTTGCCCATCCTCTTTGGGGCATTTTAGGCTCTGTTCTATGCACCCTCGTTGTTGTCATACCATCATATCTAATGGTTATCTATACGAGTCATTTCATTTCTCGACACAAAGAAAGCCTTGCGTTAAAAGGAATCTTTGCCGGGATACGCCCTGTGTGCGTGGGACTGATTGCTTCTTCGGCACTTCTGCTCATGAATCAAGAAAATTTCGGGACAGAACAATATAATGTAATTTGCAGTATCATAATATGCATTACATCTTTTTGCCTTGTGTTTTTTGCGAAGATACATCCCATTATAGTAATAATACTTGCCGGACTTTCCGGTTTGATAATATTTTGATAGAACATGGTCAACTACGACGAAGCAATTAATTTCTTATATACCCAATTGCCAATGTTTCAACGCATGGGTGCAAATGCCTATAAACCGGGGCTTGACACATCTATTGCCCTTGACAAAGCATTCGGCAACCCACATTTGCGTTTCCCATCTATTCACATTGCAGGTACTAATGGGAAAGGCTCTACAGCACACACTCTTGCAGCCATATTGCAAAGTGCCGGTTACAAAGTGGGATTATATACATCGCCCCACCTTGTTGATTTCCGCGAGCGAATTCGGGTCAATGGAGATATGATTTCTCACTCTGCTGTCGTTGATTTTGTCAACCGTTACCGAGCTCTCGAACTGGGTTGCCAACCATCATTCTTTGAGTTGACCATGACAATGGCATTTGAATATTTTGCCAACGAAAAAGTTGATATCGCTGTAATTGAGACCGGTCTTGGCGGTCGTCTTGACAGCACTAACATAATATCCCCGATACTCAGTATTATTACAAATATATCTTTTGACCACACTGCATTTCTCGGTGATACACTTGCAGCAATAGCATCAGAAAAAGCCGGAATAATCAAACAAAAAACTCCGGTCATTATTGGCGAAGCAAATAGCGAGACTCGACAAATTTTCAACAAAAAAGCATCACAGGAAAATGCCCCAATAATATATACCGAAGAACACAAGGCATTCACTTCGGTTGAACACAGCAATTCAGGATTCATTTATAATGGCACTGCCTATGGACGCATAATCGGAGAATTATCGGGAGAATGTCAACAGAAAAACACAGCAACAATACTCACCGCTATTGAACAACTTCGGCTAATCGGTTGGGAGATAACACCTGACGCAGTAAAACAAGGTTTTGCCAATGTGTGTAAACTCACCGGGCTTGCCGGTCGTTGGATGGAGCTTCAACAATCGCCACGCGTGGTGTGCGACACCGGGCACAACGTTGGAGGATGGGAATACCTCTCTCGACAATTGGCTGAGATAAAAGGCTCATTACACATGATTATCGGATTTGTCAATGATAAAGATATATCACACATTCTTGATTTGATGCCACGCAACGCTACATATTATTTCACTCGTGCCGATATTCCTCGTGCATTGCCTGCCGACGAGGTCAAAACGATTGCCGAAGAAAAAGGATTGTCAGGGAAGGCATATAGCTCCGTTGCCGAAGCCTACAACAACGCGCGCGCTAATGCTACAAGTGATGATACAATCTTCATTGGCGGAAGCACATTTGTCGTTGCCGACCTCCTCTCCCACCTCAATTCTTAACCCCGAGATATCTGTAATATCCAAAGTAGTATTATACTGAAATTTAATTATTCCTCTTCCTTTTTCATTTCGTTTAACCCCTCAGTTATAAATGATCGCTCCCCTATCCGTCAATGACGGCAGGGGAGCGATTTTAGGTTATATGCACATCAAGACTTTTCCTCTCTCATTTTTTCTTTTCACAGGGAAGATTTCTCTTTCGGGCGGTTCCACTCGCCCTATTCCGAAATCTTCTCTTTTTTTTCTGCCGGAAGCTTAGGAATGAGAGGATGGAAAACCCTATTTTAAACTA
>CAZCEB010000028.1:0-11667 GCA_964497305.1 uncultured Muribaculaceae bacterium
AGATGAATTTTATACACAACTTGAAGATATAAATAACGAGTTGCGTCATTATCGAGAACATTTTCGAGGAAAGACAGTTTTATGTAATTGTGATGATCCTCGAGTGAGTAATTTTTTTACTTATTTTGCTTATAATTTTGAGTTTCTTGGATTAAAAAGATTGATTACTACATGTTATAAAAATCAAGACACAAATTTGTTTAGTCAAAACATGTCAGAAAAAGCCGTATACCTCATTTATGAAGGAGATAAGAATGGAAATCACATTCCTGACCCTGATGAAATAGGCGTAAAACCATTGAAAGGCGATGGTGATTTTCGTAGTGAAGAGTGTATTGAATTATTGAAACAAGCAGATATTGTGGTAACCAATCCTCCTTTTTCTCTTTTCCGCGAATATGTAGCGCAACTTATAGAATATAATAAAAAGTTCCTTATAATAGGCAATCAAAATGCGATAACATATAAAGAAATATTTCCATTAATCATGCAAAATAAAATATGGCTTGGGTATAAAACCGGAGACATGAGTTTTAAAGTTCCTGCAGATTCCGAACCGCGAGCAACAAGATATTGGCAAGATGAAACAGGACAAAAATGGCGAAGCATGGGAAATATCTGTTGGTTTACTAATTTGGATCACAGAAAGCGCCATGAAGATTTGATTTTATATAAAAAATATTCTCCTGAAGAGTATCCTAAATATGATAACTATAATGCTATAAATGTAAATAAAGTAGCAGAAATTCCGTATGATTATGATGGAGTAATGGGAGTTCCAATTACTTTTTTGGATAAATATAATCCGGAACAATTTGAGATTGTAGGTTGTACCGAAAGTGAAGGCAAAGGGCTTTCAAATGGTGTTTATAATCTGCAACATGTTGATACTCAACCACTTGTGGGGGGTACGCTTATACAAGCGAGTGTTTGTCAAACCTACGAGTCCCAGGGTATGGATATTACCACAGGGCAAGAATTAAAGGAAAAGAAATATATTTCAGAATCCTCATACACAACATCAATACCAGGATTAATAAAAAATGCAGAAGGGAAGATTGGAAATAAAATAACTTATGCGAGAATAACAATTCGCAAAATCAAGAAGTAATGACAAGCAAATATGGAAAACAATAAAAATCATATTACTTCATCAGAAGAAGCTCTATACCAAGAAGTTTGTGGGGTTATAGATAGTGCTAAAAAACGGATTGCTGTCTATTTTAATTCTGAGATATGTATGACCAACTGGTATGTCGGGAAATGTATACGAGAAGATGTTTTGAATAATAGAAGGGCAGAATATGGCAAACAGATAATTATTAATTTGTCGGCAAGACTTACAGCTAATTATGGCAAAGGATGGAGTGCCAAAACGCTAAGGCATTGTCTCCGCTGCGCAGAGTCTTTTTCCGAAGATGAAATTGTCTCCGCAGTGCAGAGACAATTTACGTGGACACACCTAAAGTCTTTAATGTATATCAATGACCCTTTGGCTCGTTCTTTTTATATGCATATGTGTCAAATAGAACACTGGGATACACGAACACTAGACAAGAAAATAGATGCACAATTATATGAAAGAACTGCCATTAGCCGAAGACCTGAGAATGTTATCAAACAGGAATTGGCATTAGCACAAGAAACACATCAACTAATACCGGATATGGTATTTAGAAGTAGTTATTTCCTCGACATGCTTGGTTTACCAGACATTTATACTGAGAAAGATTTGGAAAATTCTATTCTTTCTCAAATACAACTATTCATCCAGGAGTTTGGCAATGATTTTGCTTTTTTGGATCGACAAAAAAGGATTACGGTTGATGCTACGGATTACTACATTGACTTACTTTTCTATCACAGAGGGCTTAAACGTCTTGTCGTTGTAGACTTGAAATTGGGTAAATTTAAACCTGAATACGAAGGGCAAATGTTGTTATATCTCCGCTATTTAGATAGAAACGAGCGAAAAGAAGGAGAAGAATCGCCAATAGGTCTTATATTGTGTTCAGAAGGTAATACAGAGCATATCGAATATCTGATGCTTGATGAAGATAGTCTTATTAGAGTTGCTCAATATTATACAGTTTTGCCCGACAAAAAGCTTTTGGCTGAGAAATTACAACGAGCGATTGCTATCGCAAGGGAACATTATACAGAATGTCATTCTAAAAACAATTAAGAACTCAAATAAATCAAGCACATCTATGAAAATTGAACTTAAATCTATTCCAATACGAGAGCTTATTGATGGATATATCAACAACCCTGATTGTGGTGTTCGTGCTTATGGAGGTAAACTTGATGTGCGTCCACCATATCAACGTGAATTTAGATATAATGAAAAACAAAAGAGTGCTGTTATTGAAACCATTATGAAAGGTTTCCCGCTAAATATTATGTATTGGTCAGAAGATGTAGACGGTACATTTGAGATGATAGATGGACAGCAACGAACACTTTCTATTTGTGAGTTCTATACTCATGACTTTAATATCGTAGATAAAGATAGAGGTGTGTTGTTTTTCAATACTCTGACTGATGACGAAAAACAATCATTTCTCAATTACGAATTGACAGTATATTTTTGTAGTGGGACAGATAAAGAAAAGTTAGACTGGTTTCGTGTAATTAATATAGCTGGGGAACGGTTATTTGATCAGGAGTTAAGGAATGCAGTGTATGTCGGTCCATTTGTTTCTGATGCACGTCGTTATTTCTCGAAAAATGGATGCCCCGCTTATAAAATAGGAAGTGATTATATGTCAGGTAAGCTTGAAGAACAATCTTACCTTGAAACTGTTTTAAAATGGGCTGCTCGTAGTGAGAATATAAAAGATGATAAGCCGATAGATAAATATATGGCTATTCATCAATTTGAGCCTAATGCGAATAAGTTGTGGGCATATTATATGCAGATTATAACCTGGGTCCGCTCGACATTCCCACATTATCGCAAGGAGATGAAAGGTCTTGACTGGGGAGCAATGTTTGATGAGTTTGGAAATAATATATATGATGTTGATGCTCTTGAAAAACAAATACAAGAGTTGATGGAAGATGATGAAATACAGAAAAAGACTGGAATTTACCGATATGTTCTAAGTGGTGATTTACAGGATTTGTCATTCCGAACGTTTGATAAAAAACAAAAGCGAGAAGCTTACGAACGTCAAAAAGGAATTTGTGTACATTATGGAAAGCATTTTGAACTCGAAGAAATGGAAGCTGATCATATTACACCATGGAAAGATGGTGGTGTAACAATTGCAGAAAATTGTCAAATGTTGTGTAAAAATTGTAATAGAGTAAAAGGGGGCAAATAAAAGATTTAATAAAATGAATGAGGTATGAATAAACGTGTTTTGGTGATTGGAGCCGGTGGGTTTATCGGTGGATTTATGGCAAAGGAGAGTCTTAATCGTGGTTATGAAACGTGGGTTGCAGTACGTGAGTCAACATCGCGTCGTTATTTAAGTGATGAGCGACTCAATTTTGTTGTTCTCGACTATGATAATAGCGACAATCTTGCTAAAACGTTGATAAAGGCTCTTCCTGAAGGCGAGAAATGGGATTATATAGTTTATAATCTTGGTGCTACAAAGTGTGCTAATTTTATGGATTTCAATCGCATAAATTATGAATATCTTCGTCGTTTTGTTGAGGTGTTGCGGTTAAATAATCTTGTTCCTGAACGTTTCCTTTTTATGAGTAGTCTCAGTGCTCTTGGTCCTGGAGATGAAAAAGGATATACACCCATGACCTCGTCAATGATTCCAAACCCAAATACAAAATATGGTCTATCAAAAATCAAGGCTGAACTTTATCTTGAAACTCTTTCCGATTTACCGTACATAATTTTCCGCCCAACCGGAGTATATGGACCTCATGAGCAAGATTATTTGATGATGATTAAGAGTATTGATAGTCATTGGGATTTTGCGGTGGGCTATCGCAAACAATTGCTCACATTCATTTATGTTGAAGATCTTGTTAATGCGGTCTATGACGCATTTGAATCCGGTGTTGTTAAAAAGAAATATATCATTTCGGAAGATAGATCTTATACTCAAGCCGAATTTCGTAAAATTGTAGCTAAAGAACTTGGAGTGAAATGGGTTATCCCCATGCGTTTACCTTTGTGGATTGTGTATATAGCATCGGTTATTGCTGAAAAATGGGGTGTTATCCAAATGAAACCAAGCACACTCAACCGGGATAAATTTAAGATAATGAAGCAACGCAATTGGTCGTGTGATGTTTCTGATGCTAAACGTGATTTTAATTTCTCACCGCGCTATTCTTTAGTTGCAGGAATAAAGGCTACTGTGGAGTCCTATAAGCAAGAAAAACAAAATAAATCAAATAAATAATGAGTAGTGAATACAAAACGCCACGATTATTATTGTGGATTGTTATATTACTAATGTCGCCTGTTTTGGCATTACCTGTTTTATTGTCAAGAACACCCGAAGGATTTAAGATGTTTCTATGGCTTTATCCCATATATGTCTTGACAACGGGATATTTGGCTTATCAATGTTATTCCTCTCGCCGAGAAATGACATATATATTATTGATATTGCTTGTCTTTTCTCATATTGCAATGTGGTTACTTCCCAATGTAATATGATGAAAAACCAGGTATAAAGACAAAAAATGTTAATAAACAAACTTTTTGTGATGAAAAATTATGTTGTAAAGCATAAAATCAATACCTTTGCATCGTGTTTTTCATGGTATTAGATTTAAGGTTAAGGAGATTGATTGTCGTGATGACAATCAATTTTTTATTTATAGCTACTTCATTAAAATTAATATATGAATTATGGTAAAACAATACGGCAAACATTAATGTGTTTGCCGTATTGTTTTTATTCTGGTGATGATTTCGTTTATTGGGAGAATGCTTTCATCGCTTTCGTAAAGTAGTCGGTCTTCCGGAATTATCAAAGCGGTTTCTTTATTGAATTTTTCTCCAAGTGATAGATGAAATCCATGAGCCAATAGTTCTTCTGCCAATTGTGGTTTTCCTCTAAAGCCATGAATAATCCATGGTTGTGATGGCTTTAACTCCTTTTTTAGTTTGATAATTATAGGAAATGTTTTTACGGCATGAATAATCAATGGTTTTCCCACTTGTTCGCTAAGGTTGATATGAAATTTGAAAAGCTCTATTTGGCGGGTAATATCACCTCCTTTTAATGAGTCAAGCCCCGATTCACCAATAGCAACTATTTGTCTGTTCGACGCCTTTTGGGTGAGATAATCAAGCATTGATGCATTTGCAGATTCGGAATCCCATGGGTGTATGCCAATGGAATAATATATGCCGGGAAGAATATCGTCTTTAGGAGAAATGTTGATGATTGCGCTATCGGCACGGTTGATGAGATGAGAATGTATGTCTATGCGAGGAAACATCATGGCACCGGGTCATATCCGCTTCCTCCCCAAGGATGACATCGGAGTATGCGTTTTGTTGCAAGCCACCCACCTCTTATAATGCCATATTTGTTTATTGCTTCAATAGCATATTGGCTACAAGTGGGGGTGTAACGGCATGAGGCAGGAAGCATTGGGGAGATGCAGTATTGATAAAATTTTATTGGTAGTATTACAATATATCTAATCACCCTTTTCATTGTCAAAATATTTTTCCAGGGTATTTAGGGCTGTTGAAATTTTTTGTAATAGTTTGACTATTGCACGTTCTATTTCTTCATATTTTTCAATTGAAGAGCCGATATATATAAACGCAATATCTATAGCAATGTTTTCATTGAGAGGAAGAAAATGACGATTTAGACGATAGGCTTCACGCACTCTGCGACGAAGTTTTACTCTATCAACAGCATGTTTAAAACGTTTCTTGGGTACTGAAATGAGAAATTGAACGTTTTTATTTTCTCTTTTATCATTAATGCGCCACACAGCACGCACAGGGAAAGATGTGCACACATTTCCTTCTCGGCGAGTAAAAAGCATATCAATTGCAGTTTTACTGCATAGTTTTTCTTTCTTATATAGGCGTAGCGAATCCAAAGTCATTTAAAATAAAAACACCTTGCAAGTTTACGAAAATATCTTGAAACGAGCAAGGTGCGATAATATTTAGATAGTTTTTAGGAGGCAAAGCTTTAAGCCGGAGTATTTTCCTTTAGATAAAAATCAAGAGCAGCAGTCATTGATGGCGCTTTTGGTGATGGTGCTTCTATGTCGAGTCTGAAGCCGGCATCGCGCACCGCCTTGGCTGTTGTTGCGCCAAATGTTCCAAATTTAATATCTCCTTGTTTGAAATCAGGGAAATTTTTAGTTAATGAAGCTATTCCTGAAGGGCTGAAGAAGAGCAACATGTCATAGTCAAATGTTTCTTCGGGACCAAAATCATTACTTACAGTGCGATACATTACCGCTTTAGTGTAGTTGATATTGTTCTGATCAAGAATGTTTTCCTCTTCTTTTTTGTTTACATCTGAGATGGCATATAGGAATTTCTCTTTGGAATGTTTGATGAGAAATGGTAATAAATCATCAAGTTTTCCTGTATTACCATGGAAAATTTTGCGTTTGCGATAGATTGTATATTTCTGTAGGTATAGGGCAATCGCTTCTGTGGTACAGAAATATTTCATTGTATCGGGAATTGTAACGCGCATCTCTTCGGCAAGGCGGAAGAAATGGTCAATAGCCGTACGAGCAGTAAAAATTATTGCTGTATAATCAGATATTGATATCTTTGATTGGCGGAATTCTTTTGCTGTTAAGCCTTCAACCTTGATAAATGGACGGAAAACAATTTCCACTCCATATTTTTCAGCTATTTCGAAATAGGGGGATTTCTCAGAAGATGGTTTCGGTTGAGAAACTAATACTTTTTTGATGCTCACTCTTTTCTAATTTGTTGTTATTTAACCAAATAGCCTACTACGGAGACCGCTCCTGCATAGACTAAAATCACCGGAATAATTTCCAGGGTGCAAAGGTACAAAATAAAATAAAGCAAAGAGCCAAAATTGTGATAAAAAATTCTAAATCCTTTGCAAATAAATATCACACGTGCAATGAAATAGAGTGAAGTGGCAATGCCAAACATGGTGCCTGAATGTGCAGGATAAAATAGTGAAATAAATGCCGGGACTAATAATGTTATTCCAAGCAAAACTTGTGAGGCGTTAAATCCTTTTATCAATTGGGAGGTCCCTATCTTGTCGCTAAAAACAAATCCTATGGTGTGATAAATCAGTAGTTGGGAGATATAAAATGTAGCTGATACACCAATGAGTGAGATGACTACAATGAATATTCTATCTTCAGGGATAGAATAATTAGATAGTTTTCCAAAAAGGATAATCCCTTGATATACCCATAGTTGGAAAAGCATGGCTATAAGCGTACGACTTTCGTTTGAAGTGTGTTCGTCAAATGCATTTTCTCTACGTCTTATCGACCATAAATCTTGTGTTGATGACTTGAATAGTCTTGAATAGTGTTTAAAACTGAAAGCAACAAATAAGAATGCCAACACAAGAATTGTCAATACTCCTGAATTTTGCCCGGGTTGTGTTGGTCTTGTTTCTCCCGCAAGCCCATTGGTATATGGAACGGTTGCGGTAGAGCACAATTGTTCCTCTGTGATTGATGAAGGCGCATTTTCTTCACGACACAATGCAATCCCCTGCATTGTATTACATGGGAAAAACAGATTTTTATAGTTGTAGTCGTGAAACATTAATATTTTGAGCTAAAGGATGTTATATCTTCATTTAATGCCAACTTAACTGCTTCTTCAGGAGTTGTCGCAACTTGCCACAAGTGGGTATGATCGGCTTTCATGAATCCTTGATTGGCTGCTTGTTCAAGCATTTGAATCAAGGGATTGTAGTATCCTGAAATATTTAGAATTACTATGTTGCCTGAATATAGTCCAAGTTGTCGCCATGTAATAATTTCCAATAGTTCTTCGAGGGTGCCACATCCGCCGGGAAGTGCTATTACTGCCGAAGAAAGCTCTGCCATGCGTTTTTTGCGTTCATGCATATTGTCTGTTACCTCCATTTTTGTCAATTGTGCATGATGCCACCCCTTTTCTACCATAAACTGGGGAATAACGCCTATTGCTTGACCATTTTGGGCTATTGCTCCATCAATCAGAGCACCCATCAATCCTGTGCGTCC
This sequence comes from uncultured Muribaculaceae bacterium, assembly GCA_964497305.1. Classification (GTDB taxonomy): domain Bacteria; phylum Bacteroidota; class Bacteroidia; order Bacteroidales; family Muribaculaceae; genus RGIG4079. Next base: position 8,182 of record CAZCEB010000028.1, read on the forward strand.
TGCACCACACACAACCTGTTTGCCTGCCGAGACAATGAGTTTTCCGAGTGAAAACGCAGCATCGATATATGCCTGATTGATATTTGAACTTGATGCGCAATAAACGCAAATTGCTTGCTTTTGATTCATACGACAAAGTTACAATTCCTATCGCTATTTAACAAGTCGGTAATAAACATAAAATGGCTCTCCATTTGGAGAGCCATTTTATGTTTATGGATGAAGATTATTTTTTTACAAACACGAGGAAGTCTCCGGCTTCAAGAATGGTGTCTTCCGGAATTTCAGCCTTGCGTCCGGTGAAGAAATCAACCATGTCGGGTATTGCAGGCATTAATCCGCTAAATGAGATATAATCGGCATGAGTGCCGAGGTTAACAATAACAAACACCTTTGAATCTCCTTTTTCGCGAGAGAAAGCATATAGAGAGTGGCTTTGTGTTGGGTAGCGTTTCATTTTCCCTCCGGCTTCACCGGCATTAAGAGCTTCTTGAGTGTGTTTAAGTTCGTTGAGCTTTTGATAGAATGTGAAATATTCATTGCGTGGTTCCCATTCAGGAGCGTTATCTTTTTTGAAGAATTCAAATGCGCGATTTAATCCTGTTTCTTGTCCGGTGTAGATGAGAGGCATGCCTGGAAGTGTATAAGAAAGCACTGCAAATGCTTTTTGCAGATTGCCAAGACGTTCAAATTCTGTTCCTTCCCATGAATTCAAGTCATGATTAGTAATCATGTTCATCAAGTAGCTGTCTTTAGGGTAGTTGGCTGCTTGGTCGGCAAGTAAGGAGTCGATAGCAACGGCATATTTTTGTGGGAATGTGCGCATTGGCTCACCCTCTTTCTTAAATGTATATTGTCCTGATGTTGCAGCAATTACGCTAAATAGGTCTTTCATAGGCCAGTTGTAGCCCATGTTGAAGGCATGTTTTTGTAGTTCAGGTTTGCTTGCTTCAGCGAGCATAAATAATTCAGGTTTCACAGCATCAAGTTGTGGACGAGCTTCATCCCAGAAATCAGTAGGAACTTCACCGGCAACATCACAACGGAAACCATCAACATTAATATCGGTTAACCAGAATTTCAATGCATCAATCATGGCATTGCGCATTTCTTGGTTGTCATAGTTGAGCTCATAAACATCGGTCCAGTCAAATGGACCAAACATCTCCCCTTTTTCGTTCTTGGTGTACCATTCGGGATGTTCTGCAACCCAAGCGTTGTCGCAACCGGTGTGGTTAGGTACCCAGTCAAGAATTACTTTCATACCCATAGCATGAGCCGAGTCAACGACTTCTTTGAATTCTTCAATTGTTCCAAATTCAGGGTTAAAAGCCTTGTAATCTTTAACGGCATAGTAGCTACCGAGTTCTCCTTTGCGGTTTACCTCTGAGATAGGATGAATGGGCATAAACCACAATATATCCACGCCGAGTTCTTTAAGGCGGGGAAGGTGTGTTCCAAATTCTTTAATTGATGCTGATGGAGTATATTGGCGCAAGTTCACTTCATATATGACGGCATTGCGACTCCATTCGGGTTGATTTACTGTTGTGTAGGTAGAATCTCGTTCGGGTGTTGCTGTCTTGTCTGCCTTTTTGTTACAGCCGATAGAGAATAATGATGCAACTCCTGCAATGAGAGATAAAAATAAGATCTTCTTCATGAGTATTTTAATGTATAAAAATGAGTATGATATAATTATTTGTATGCAAATATAAGGTAATTAGGATATTACTCCTAATCAAAATTGCAAAAAAGCATCAATATTATTCTTTATTATGATTTGTTGCTTTAAACCCTATCTTGTCGATGGCTTTGATGATATCGTCATCTGACATTGTTCCGGTGATGGTTGCCTGCTTGGCATCAAGATTGACAACAACTCCTTCAACGCCTTCTATTTCAGCGACAGCACGTTTTACTCCTTTGGCACAGTGGATGCAACGCATCCCTTCAATGTCAAAAATTTTTGTAGATGACAAGGGTGCTGTATTGTCGCATGCATCAGGGCAACAAGTCGCATTTTTTTTATTGCGGAAACGCAATGTTAATGCGTTTATCAGTAACAAGATTAACACGATGGTACATGTGAGATTAAACCATTGAGAGGAACTTTCCCCCGCGCAATGTGCCGATGTGCTTATAATTGAAGGGATAAACCATTCGCGAGGGAGAAGATAATCTATCCCCAGACCGAATAATATTGCCCCACTTATGATAGACGCAAGATATATTAAAAGTGTTTTCTTTCCAAGAACTTTGTTTATTACCAATATCGATGCGACATTGGCAGCCGGTCCGGCCATCAACAATACAAGAGCTGTGCCGGGGCTTAGTCCTTTGAGCATTAATGCTACCGCGATGGGAATGGAGCCGGTGGCACATAGATACATGGGGATTGCACACACAAGCACAAGTAACATGCTGAGTAATGGTTTGTCGGCAAATACCATGAAAAAGCTATTAGGGACGAAAACTGTTATCAGTCCGGCAACAACAAGACCGATAATAAGCCATTTACCTATATCTCTTATCATATCGACAAAGCCATATTTCAAGGCGTTGCCTATTTGTTTTATTATTGATGAATTGGAATGTTCTGAATCTTGAATCGACTTTTTGTTTTCTTTTGAATCGATAGGTATATTACATCCTTTTTCGAGCATATTGACAGCTTGTCCGCCCAATATAGACGTGAACAATGCCGCAAGGGGACGCAAAATGGCAAAGGGCAATCCCATCAATGAATAAGTTGCAATTATAGAGTCAACGCCGGTTTGTGGAGTGGCAATGAGAAAAGATACGGTTGCGCCTTTTGATGCTCCCTCTCGGCGTAACGACATAGCAGTTGGAAGCACACCGCATGAACACAATGGCAATGGAATTCCAAATAAGGCAGCATACAACACCGCGCGAAAACTGCCACCTGAAAGGTAACGATTATAAACTTGTCCGGGGACAAACACATGCATCAATCCCGCCAATAGAAAACCTAATAGCAAGAACGGCGACATCTCATTTACCAAATTAAACACCTGTTCCATAATGCCACAAAATTAAGAAATTCTTTTAATAATTTTATTGAGCAAGGTTTTATTTATGATTTCATAGAGATATGAATTTTATTCACTAAATTTGTATCGTTCCCACGCAGAAACCTTGAGGGGTTGAGTGGTGGGGATAAAACATAATGAAAGCGTTTACTTAACGCTTTGTTCTTGACATTCAGAAATCTGGCAGTTTCAAAATCCCGTCTAAGACAAAGCAACGGTAGATGCTCATGGGTGTGTTATATCATGCCTTGACTTGCTTTATGCTATTTGCAAGTTGAAGTGTTATATCATATCTGCGTGGGCTCTGCGTTGCTCGTTTCGACGGGGTAGGCTTGCCAGAGCCTTTGAATGTGGGACGAGTAACAAGTACAAGCCCACGTTTTCTATTTTATAACTTTTGGCAATTGGGGCTATGTCAAAATTTGTAATGGGA
>CAZCEB010000029.1:0-11459 GCA_964497305.1 uncultured Muribaculaceae bacterium
GGGGAAATCGCGGGTTTTGACATCGTCGATGTAGTGAGCAACTGCATCGTTGATGATTGCGGCAAGGTCGGCATAACGACGTAAGAAACGAGGAGAAAAACCCTTGTTGATACCAAGCATGTCGTGCATCACAAGAACTTGTCCGTCAACACCACCACCGGCACCAATACCAATAATGGGAACTGATACCATTTGTGCTACTTTTGTAGCGAGGTTGGCAGGGATTTTTTCAAGCACTATAGCAAAACATCCTATCTCTTCAAGCATTTTGGCATCTTCGATGAGTTTTTGAGCTTCGGCTTCCTCTTTGGCACGCACAGCATAGGTGCCAAATTTATTTATTGATTGAGGAGTGAGTCCGAGGTGTCCCATTACCGGGATTCCTGCACTTAGCACACGTTCGATAGATTCTCGAATTTCTGAGCCTCCCTCCATTTTTACTGCTTCGGCATGACTCTCTTTCATGATGCGAATGGCCGATGCAAGCGCCTCTTTAGAGTTTCCTTGATAAGAGCCAAAAGGAAGGTCGCAAACGACTAATGCACGTTTCACTCCTTTAATTACCGATTTGGCATGATATATCATCTGATCAAGAGTGATGGGAAGAGTTGTCATGTTTCCAGCCATCACATTTGATGCAGAGTCTCCCACAAGAATAACATCCATGCCTGCTTCGTCAATAAGTTTTGCCATTGAGTAGTCATAGGCTGTGAGCATGGCTATTTTTTCGCCACGCATTTTCATCTCTGTCAGACGATGAGTAGTAACCTTTCTTTGGTCTTCTGTATAAGTTGACATAATCAAAATAGATTTATAGAATATAAAATCACCACAAAGGTACGATTTATTCCTATATAAAAATGTTTATGGTAAAAAATAAATATCAGTAAGGGATGGCGAGAGTTAGTGTGAACTCGCTTGAGGCTGTTGTGAACAGGCTGAAAGGTCGATCTCCTTCGGGTAGGCTGACGATTGCTTTTTTGTCTATTGTGTTAAGAGGGAGTCTGATGTCATTGGCAAAATCAAGCCCTTGACAACCGGCAGCTTTGTAAACAGCCTCTTTGCAGGTCCAAGCTGTCAATAAATCGGTGGGAGATGTGTAGTATTCAATTTCTTCTTGCGACAGAAATTTGTGTTTTACTTTAAGCAAAGTGTTTCGCCAGCGTTCAATATCGATGCCAATTTTCTTATAGGGATGAGTGGCTATAACCACCATTCCCCTACAATGAGAAATGGATATATTGAAATTGCTCCCGATTAAGACAGGAGAGCCGTCTTCATTGTGAGAAAGAGTGATGTTCTCGCCAAATGAACTGCGAATGAGTGAGCGTGTTGTGAGTATCTCAGCTCGTCGAGAGTCTGATTTGATATCGGAAATGAGTTGTAAATCCTCTTCTGTAGCTTTGGTCAAGAGAGAAGCTATATCTTCAGGAATTCTTTTGTGAAATATCTCAACGCCATTTAGCGAAATGTCAATCTTATCGAGCATTGTTACTTAGATTTTTGATTGTGTGTAAAATGTCGTTATTTACTGCATTCAAAATGGGGGATATCGAGTCGGGAGGAATGTTGGTTGTTTCATTGAAACAAAAAGCCCCTGAAATAACCCATGACAAATTATTTGTTGCAATGAATTGAAGTGGAGTAACTTCGCTTGTTGGAGTTGATATAATCTTTGAGTTTAATCCCGAAGGATTGCTTATTTCTGTAATTTCAGAAGTCAGAGAGCCTATGTTGAGGGATATTCTCTCAATACGATTTTCCAAGACATTATTAATTGTTGACTTTGATACAGGGGTGTAAGTACAATATAAGGTTGCATTATATTTTGGATAAGAAATATTTATCCATTTGCTACCATCGGTCGAGTTGTGAGAACTATCTACTATTGCAATGGCTTCGGCATTGATTTCAAAATTAACGGGAAGCAATGGCGATTTTACATAGATTGTATCGCAAAGGTTAATGCGAGGATAGGCAGTACGTCTTGGGATAGGGTTATCTTGTTGATTAGTACATTCGCTCAAAGACAATGAAATTACTACAGCAATAATCCAAATTGGAATCATTGCACAAAACGCTGTCAGCGTTGAACCATTTTTTTTGCTCATGAAATTTGTCCTTCGGGCATCACCATTACTCTGACATTTGCGATGCGGTGGTTGATAATGTCTAAAATCAAAAAGCGACAACGTCCATAAACGAGAGGTTCTTTCTCTTTTGGGAAATCACCTTTTATGGCAAGAAGCATTCCGGCGAGAGTTTCGGCATCTTCTGTTACATCTTCATAATCTTCTCCATTGAGATTTGTAACTCTGAAGAAATCGGTTAAAAGCGTTTTTCCTTCAAAAATATAAGTGTTATCGGGAAGTTTCTTATAGGTCTTTTTTTCATCGTCATACTCATCGTTGATGTCTCCAACTATTTCTTCGAGTACATCTTCAAGAGTAACAATTCCTTGTGTGCCTCCAAATTCATCAATCACAATTGCCATGTGATTTTTAAGTTTGCGGAAGTCTTCAAGAAGGTCATCAATCATGCGAGATTCCGGCACAAAATATGTCTCACGAATGAGAGACTGCCATCTAAAATTGTTGGTGGCCTGTCCCACGTATGGCAACAAATCACGACTATACAAAACCCCTTTTATGTTATCTTGAGTTTCTTCATAAACAGGGAGTCGAGAATAACCGCTTGAAAGGACAATGTCCATTACTTGATTAAATGACGAGTTAATTTCAATGTCGGTGATATCAACTCGAGGGGTCATGATTTCAGATGCTGTAATATCTCCAAATTTCAAAATACCTTGAAGCATTTCTTTGTCATCATCGGCATTTACATCGGTAATTTCAAGAGCGCGACTCAACTCATCGGTTGAGATGTTTGCAACTTTCTTTGTTACAACTCGTTTGACTATAGAAGAGCTGCGTTCAAGCATGGATGATAAAGGATAGAATAGTCTTAATGCAAAACCTATTCCTCCGGTAGCAAATTTAGCCCAACTTAGATTGTTGGCGTTTGCATATAATTTAGGCAAAATCTCACCAAAAAGAAGAATTAGAAAAGTCAAAAGCACCGTTTGCAAAATGAAACTAATTACCACAGGCATATTTCCAAAAATAGGTCCTAAAGCATAGTTACAAAGGATTACAATAGTAACGTTGACTAAATTATTTGCAATGAGAATAGTCGCCAATAGGCGTTCAGGATAATCAAGGAAATAACGAATTTTTTCTCCCTTTGGGGTGTTGTCTAATTCGTCTAATTGAGAAGGTGTTAATGAGAAATAAGCAATCTCGCTTCCTGAAATAAAACCGGATATTAAAAGTGCTATTCCGGCACAGACTAAAGCGATTATATCGCTAAAATCAAAATTAATGTTTGCAGTCGCCATAATCAAGCCGAATAATGGCGACGTGGCTGGTAAAGGGTCTATATCCAAAACGGGAGTTATTAGTTAAACAAAAAAGCGGAAATTTTCCGCTGTGGAATTTCCACAGTGCAAAATTAAGCAAACTTTCTCAATCTCACCACTTTTACTTGAAAAATCATGATAAATGATAATTTATTTGTAAATTTGAGTAGTTAAAAACGTATGGTTATGAAAAAGAAACTTGTGATTTCAACAGGAGCCGGAATGAGTGCCGAGAGTGGAATTTCTACTTTTCGAGATAGTGGTGGATTGTGGGAACAATATCCGGTCATGGATGTTGCGAGTGCCGATGGTTTTGCTCGCAATCCGGCTTTAGTGCATAGATTTTACAATGAGCGCCGAAAAGCGTTGTTGACCGCAAAGCCCAATGTCGGACATCTTGGGTTGGTTGATTTGGAACAAGATTTTGATACATATATAATTACTCAAAATGTAGACGATCTGCATGAGCGTGCCGGTAGTAGTTCTGTTTTGCATTTGCATGGAGAGTTGATGAAAGTGCGGTCGATGAAAAATGAGACTCGTATATATACATTGACACCTGACAACCTTGAAACATCACCGGAGACGAGAGATGAATATGGAGATGCTGTGCGTCCTCACATTGTATTTTTTCAAGAAGCAGTACCCAACATAGAGCCTGCGATTGAATTGGTGCAACAAGCTGACATATTTGTCGTTATAGGCACCTCTCTCAATGTTTATCCGGCAGCCGGGTTATTGTATTATGTGCGTCCCGATGCTGAAATTTATTATATTGATCCTAAGCCGGCTCCAACGCCAAATGTGAAAGTAAAAGTATTGCCCATGAAGGCAAGTGAAGGTGTTGAAGAGCTAAAAAAGATACTCAAAAAATAGATAAAAAATTTACGAATGTAAACGTTGGGCGTTGAAACGGATAGGCTGGTGTAAATACTGAAAAATAAAGGGGTTGGGGGAATGTTAATAACTTTTTTCTGAATTTTATTAGAAAAAGTTGGTTTTGATTTGTAAATAACAGATAATATTTTGCTATCTTTACAACGTAAAAAAAATATAATCACCCCTTTTCTGTAAAAGTCTATGTCTCAACCTGTTTATCATGTTCCCGCATTGTTGCCTGAAACTATTTCAGGATTGCAAATTAAACCCGATGGCATTTATGTTGATGCGACATTTGGGGGCGGAGGGCATTCGCGAGCTATGGTGGGTGAATTATCGTCAAAAGGGCATCTATATTCGTTTGATCAAGATGAAGAGGCAGTGGCAAATGCTTTTGATGATTCTCGATTTACGATTGTATATAGCAATTTTAGATATTTGTCCAATTTCATGCGCTATTATGATGTTGGCAGTGTAGATGGAATTTTGGCAGATCTTGGCGTTTCATTTCATCATTTTGATGACAAAGAGCGTGGCTTTTCTTTTCGATGGGAGGGGAAATTGGATATGCGAATGAATCAGAAGGCGTCAAAAGATGCCTCTTGGATAATAGAGAATTATACCGAAGAGCAATTGTCAGATTTGTTTTATCTATATGGAGAATTGAAAAATTCTCGACGATTGGCATCGGCTATTATCAAGGCTCGCAGTCAGTCTAAAATTGATACCGTAGAAAAACTCCTTGACATAGTAAAGCCTATGATTAATCCGCGACAAGAAAAAAAAGAACTTGCGCAAATATTTCAGGCATTACGCATAGAGGTTAATGGAGAAATAGATGTGTTAAAAAGTTTCTTGGAGCAATCATTGAAAGTGTTGAAACCGGGAGGACGATTGGCTGTAATTACTTATCATTCGCTTGAAGATCGATTGGTGAAAAATTTCATGCGTAGTGGAAATTTATCGGGCAATGTGGAAAAAGATTTCTATGGCCGCAATTTGTCCCCTTTGAAATTGATAACATCTAAGCCTATTGTCCCAAGTGAAGAAGAGATTGAGCGCAATCCTCGTTCTCGTAGCGCAAAATTGAGAATTGCTGAAATGATGTAAATATGTGATTAGAAAAATCGATATGGCAAAAACAGATAATAACACTAAACAGAAGAAAAATAAGGACTCATTTTTGTTGCAAGCATTGCATGGACGCTTGATTTCCACCGATTTTTTTGCTAAGCATTGGCTGAAAGTGCTTATTGCCATAGTTATGATTTTGATTTATATAACAAACAAATATCAATGTTTGACCAAGATGGAAACAATTCGCTCCCTTGAGCAAGAGCTTGAAATCGTTGAAACCGAGCGAGTGAGAGTCAGAGGTGAATATATGAGTTTGATTAGAGAGTCGTCAATGCAACATTTGGTAGATTCACTACGTCTTGGATTGCAAGTACAAGAACGTCCACCCTTTAAAATATCTTATACAAAATGAAAAAAGAGAACAATCGCCATCACATTCTATTTCGCTATGTGTTAATCACAGCAGGAATTTTGCTTTTTGCATCGCTGATTGTTATAAAAGCATTTGATACGACGATTATATCGGCCGATAAGTGGAACGAAAAAGCGATGAAAGAATTATCTCGGGTTGAGATTATAAAGCCTGAGAGGGGGAATATATTGGCAAGTGATGGCAGTATATTGGCAACAAATCTACAGTTTTATACTGTACGCATAGATTTTAGAAGTGAACGATTTATGAAAGATCGTTATGTAATGGCGTTGGATTCTTTATCTGATAGTCTTGCTCGTTATTTTCCGGTTAGGACAAAAGCAGGATGGAAGAAATATTTGCAAGAGCCATTAACACGCAAGAAATTGCCTCGTAGTTTCAGGTTGTTGCGCAATATCAGTTATGCTGATTATATGAAATTGCGCACATTCCCATTTTTGAATATCCCCAATCGTAATAAAAATGGATTACTAAAAGAATCAAAGATGCGTCGTAAATATCCTTATGGGGATATGGCTGCATTGAGTGTGGGGATAGTGAGTGAGCGTCCAAATGGGCAAGTGAGAGGGGTTTCAGGTCTTGAAAAAGACTTGGATTCGTTGCTATATGGCAAACCTGGGGTTACAAAGAAAATTCCATTGACAAAAAACCTTGTTAACTGGATTGATACTCCGGCAACTCCGGGATATAATGTTCGCACTACAATTGATGTTAAAATGCAAGATATTGTAGAACACGAATTAAGCAAAGTGCTTGAATTGTGTAATGCTGAATGGGGAACAGCAGTCCTAATGGAGGTTGCAACCGGAGATATTAAAGCAATATCAAACCTTGAAAAGGATAAGAAGAGCAAAAGATACATTGAAGGGCAAAATCGCGCTGTGTTGCGTTATGAGCCGGGTTCGGTAGTTAAAACGCTATCGATGCTCATTGCTCTTGAAGATGGTATTGTCAGAGATACAAGTCGAGTGATTTCTACCGGATCATCCTATCCCTATGCCGGTGGACGTGCAATAACCGATGCTCATGGTGTTCCTTCAATGAGAATAAGTGAAGTTCTTGAACGGTCGTCAAACATAGGGATGACTAAAATCATAACAAGTAAATATGATCAAAATCCGGGTGGTTTTTATTCACGCCTGAAAGAAATTGGTTTTTTTGAACCGATGAATACCGGAATTGCCGAAGAGGTTCTCCCTCGCATTGACAGTGTTCCAAGTAATAGAGGTGGTCGCATAGCGTTATCACGTATGTGTTATGGATATGCAACAGAGATACCTCCGATGTATATGCTTTCGATTTATAATGCAATTGCCAATGGCGGAAAGTATGTGCGTCCTCGATTGGTAAAAGGACTTTCGGGAAATGGTGTGGATACAATTTTTCCTATCTCATACATTCGTGATCGCATCTGTAGCGAAGAAAATGCGGCAATTTTGCGCACAATGTTGAAAAAAGTGGTATGGGGAAAGCATGGTACAGGTCGATTATTGCGAAATAAATATGTTGAGATTGCAGGAAAGACCGGGACATGTTATATGGTTGATAGCATAACTAAAAGATATGATACAAGTAAAAAGCGTCTTGCCTTTTGTGGATTTTTCCCGGCTGATAATCCGCAGTATTCATGTGTTGTGTTAACTTGTAATCCTCGTCAATATCCTAAAGGTGCTGCAAGCACAAGTGGAACGGTATTGAAAAATATCGCTTTGATGATGTATTCTCGCGGTATGCTGAATAATAGCTCGGATTTTTATGCTGAAGCTAATCCCGGAACAGTTCCGACATTATACGCTTCAAAAGATGCGAGACGTAACACAAAAATAAGGACCGATTTAGGAATTCCTAAGATTAAGAGATTTGCCACTCCCGATTATGATACAATTGGAGTTCCCGATGTTGTTGGATTTGGAGCAAGGGATGCTATTGCAGTCATGGAAGCAAGAGGACTAAATGTAAAACTCGATGGATCGGGATATGTAATTGCCCAAAGTCCAAGTGCCGGAGTCGATATAGAAGCAGGTGGAATGGTGAAATTAACATTAATGGATCAGTAAATTAATATGAAACAATTGACACAACTTCTATCGGCAGTTATTGTCGAGGAAATAGTAGGAAATGAAAACATAGAAATCACAACAGTTATAAGTGATTCGCGTCGAGCTGAGAAAGGAGCCCTTTTTGTTGCGGTGAGAGGGGTGAATGTCGATGGACACTCTTTTATCCCATCTTTGCATGAAAAAGGAGTTGTTGCAATTGTTTGTGAAGAGTTGCCATTGATTATAGAGCCTCAGGTAACCTATATCAGAGTTGCTAATACGTCTGTTGCATTGGGATATATAGCATCGGAATGGTGGGATAATCCTTCGCAAAAATTAAAACTTGTTGGAGTTACCGGGACAAATGGAAAAACCACCACTGCAACACTCATCTATGAGATGGCTCGATTGATGGGATATAAGGCGGGTTTGCTCTCGACAGTTTGTAATTATATAGAAACAGAAGCCGTTCCTGCAACACAAACGACACCGGATCCATTAACCATAAACGAATTATTAAATCGTATGGTTGAATGTGGATGTAGCTATGCTGCAATGGAGGTCAGCTCTCATGCCGCACATCAACACCGCATTGCCGGATTGCAATTTGCCGGAGGTGTATTTTCAAATCTCACACGTGATCATCTTGACTATCATAAAACATTTGATGCCTATCTTGCTGCAAAAAAATCTTTCTTTGATTTATTGCCGGCAAAAGCATTTGCTTTGACCAATATTGATGACAAAGTGGGAGAAGTGATGTTGCAAAATACATCGGCACAAAAGAAAACTTACTCTTTACGCACTCGTGCCGATTTCATGGGGCGTATAGTTGAAAGTCGTCTTGATGGGACATTGATGTCGTTTAATGCCAATGAAGTTGAGGTGTTATTTACCGGTAGATTTAATGCCTATAATCTGCTGTCGGTTTATGCAACCTCAATATTATTGGGTTGGGAAAAAGAACAAGTGCTTGTTAATATGAGCCGATTGGTCCCTGTTGCCGGTCGTTTTCAAGCGTTTTATTCCTCCAAAGGATATGCGGCAATTGTTGACTATGCTCACACCCCCGATGCCGTAATAAATGTGCTTAACACAATAAGAGAGGTTATAGGAACAAATGGGAAAATCATTACAGTTGTAGGAGCAGGTGGTAATAGAGATAAGGGAAAACGTCCTATCATGGCAAAAGAAGCCGCTATGCGCAGCGATAAATTGATATTGACTTCAGATAATCCTCGTGATGAGGAACCTGCCGATATATTGTGCGATATGGAAGCCGGTCTTGATGATGATGCACGCAAGAAGACATTGAGCATCGTTGAGCGTCGTGAGGCTATACGTACAGCGACAATGCTTGCGCAACAAGGAGATGTTATTCTCATTGCCGGAAAGGGGCATGAAGATTACCAGGAAATAAAAGGCATTAAACATCATTTTGATGATAGAGAAGTAGTGCAAGAGATTTTTAAAATGGAATGTTAATTTGAGAAAGAAATATGTTTTATTATTTAGCTGATTTATTAAGAGATTTCAATATTCCCGGAGCCGGATTGATGGATTATATCACATTCCGTTCAGGCGCAGCATTAATGCTGTCATTGTTTATAGCATTGGTGATTGGGCGACGCATAATCGATAGACTGCAATTGATGCAAGTAGGAGAGATTGTGAGAGACCTTGGGCTTGAAGGGCAAATGAGCAAAAAGGGAACTCCGACAATGGGTGGGATTATAATAATAATTTCAATTCTTGTCCCATGTCTTTTGGTGGGTAATTTGAGTAATATCTATATGATATTGATGCTTGTAGCTACTATTTGGCTCGGGACACTCGGATTTCTTGATGACTACATTAAAGTTGCGCGCAAGGATAAAGAGGGATTGAAAGGTAAATTTAAGATTATTGGTCAAGTAGGATTAGGGCTCATAGTGGGTTTGACAATGTATCTTAGCCCTGATATTGTGATAAGAGAAAACCGAGAAGTAGAGAATGTGGTAAACCATGAAGTGGTAGTTACTTATGAAAAGGATAATGTAAAATCAACACAGACAACTATTCCATTTGTCAAAAATAATAATTTTGACTATGTTTCATTAACTTCTTGGATGGGCGATTATGCTCAAATGGGTGGTTGGATATTATTTATTATAGTAACAATCTTTGTTGTTACGGCAACATCTAATGGTGCAAATCTCACCGATGGGCTTGATGGACTTGCTACCGGGACATCGGCAATTATAGGTATTGCACTTGCCATTATGGCATATTTAGGAGGTAATATAATCTACTCGTCTTACTTGAATATCATGTATATTCCAGGCTCTGAAGAGTTGGTTGTGTATATGGCTGCATTTATTGGAGCGCTGATAGGATTTTTATGGTATAATGCTTTTCCGGCGCAAGTTTTTATGGGTGATACCGGAAGTTTGACAATCGGCGGAATTATAGCAGTATTTGCGATATTAATCCACAAAGAATTATTGATACCCATTTTGTGCGCTATCTTCTTTGTTGAAGATTTGTCAGTAATGGCGCAGGTAGGCTATTTTAAATACACAAAACGTCGCACAGGAGAGGGCAAACGCATTTTTAAGATGACGCCACTACATCATCATTTTCAAAAACCGGGAAATAGTGGAATTGATGCATTGATACAAAAGCCATTTAATCCTGTACCGGAGTCAAAAATAGTGATACGTTTTTGGATTATTGGAATATTTTTAGCAGCTATAACATTTGTTACTTTAAAGATAAGATAACGACAATGAAAAGACTTGTTGTACTCGGAGGTGGAGAAAGTGGTGTGGGTGCCGCAATTCTTGGCAAAGTAAAAGGCATGGAAGTGTTTCTTTCTGATATGGGAAAGATTACACAACGATATAAAGATGCACTGAATGAGGCTGGTATTGAGTGGGAAGAAGGTGTGCACACCGAATCTCGTATTCTTGCTGCCGATGAAGTGGTAAAAAGTCCGGGAATTCCTCCTACTGTTCCTATCATGCAACGCATTGCGTCAAAAAACATTCCTGTTATTTCTGAAATAGAGTTTGCCGGACGATACACCGATGCCAAGATGGTGTGTATTACAGGTAGTAATGGTAAAACCACCACAACATTGTTGACCTATCACATATTGAAAAATGCCGGAATTAATGTAGGATTGGCAGGAAACGTTGGAAAGAGCCTTGCTTGGCAGGTCGCTTATGATCAACATGATGTATATGTAATTGAATTGAGTAGCTTCCAGCTTGAAAACATGTATGATTTTAAAGCCAACGTTGCTGTGATGCTTAATATTACACCCGATCACCTTGATAGATATGACTATGAAATGCAGAATTATGTAAATGCAAAATTCCGCATTATCCGTAATCAGACTCCGCAAGATGCATTCATCTTCTGGCAAGATGACCCTGTTATTCAAGCGCAAATGCGTCAACTCAAAATCGAGGCAAGCCTTTTCCCTTTTGCTGAAATGGAAGAAGAGGGTTCAAAAGCCTATATTGATGCCGAGCATGATTTGGTAATAAATACTCCAGGCTCATCAATCAGAATGCCTCGTGCTGACTTGTCTCTTAATGGGTTGCATAACCTATATAACTCTATGGCG
>CAZCEB010000030.1:0-11333 GCA_964497305.1 uncultured Muribaculaceae bacterium
TTACGAGGATTAGACAAACGTTTAACCGATAAAATAGGTATCCAATTCCATATTGCCGAAGATCCCCTTTTGGCAGTTGCTCGTGGAACAGGTGTTGCGTTAAAAGGAATTGATAAATATTCATTCCTTATACGATAATAAATACTATATACAAAAACATTAATTGATGGGGTTAAAATAAATTTAACCCCACAATTCATTAGTAATGAACTAAATTTGTAAGAGTGCGCAATTTAATTAATTTCCTTTTCAAATATAGCACATGGATAATCTTTATTATCTATGTCGTTATCAGTTGCATACTACTCTTTAACAATAATCCTTACCAACATCATATTTATCTTACCTCAGCCAATAAAATATCTTCATCAATATATAACGGAACAAATAATATTACATCATATTTTCACCTAAAAGATATTAATGAAGATTTACATCTACAAAACGCAATATTAGAGCAAGAAGTAATTTATCTTCGTAAGGAATTACAAAAGTATCATGACATCTCCTACTATGATACTATGCAAATAGTACCTGCTTTATCTCAATACAAATTTATAATTGCTCATGTTATCAACAATAGTATTTATCGATACCATAATTACATTACAATTGATAAAGGACGTAAAGATAGCATAAAACCAGAAATGGGGGTTGTTGACCAAAACGGAGTTGTTGGCATCGTCAATATTGTAGGAGAAAATACAGCTCGCATTATTTCTATTTTAAATCCAGATTTAAGGCTTTCGTGCAAATTAAAAGGAAGTGATAACTTTGGCTCATTAGTATGGGATGGGAAAAGCCCCAACGAAGCTATACTTGAAGAACTACCTCGTCATGCTGAAGCCAATATTGGAGATACAATAATTACGAGCGGATATTCTGCTGTATTTCCTGAAGGAATTCCTGTTGGTATTGTAATTGCTCATGAAAATGAAAACGACGACAATTTCTTTGCATTACGAATTGAACTTCTTACAGATTTCTCTAAGCTCGGCACCATAAGAGTTATTGAAAACACAATGAAAAATGAGATTAACTTAATTGAAAAATCAAAAACAACTGATTAAACACAATGAGCAAAACAATTATACATTTTTTCGTTTTATTCATAATTATGATTTTAGCTCAGGTTATAATTTTTAACAACTTGTGTCTATTCAATGTTGCAATACCCCTGGTATTTATATATTTTATAATAAAGCTCCCGGTCTCGCTATCAACAAATTGGATATTAACATTATCTTTTTTTATTGGTCTATTCATTGATATATTTTCAGATACACATGGAATGAATGCCTTAGCTTGTACAATAGTAGCAATGATGCGCCGCAAGATATTACGATTATACTTTCCACGTGAAGACGATTTAACAAACCCGGAACCATCTATCCGTTCATTAGGTTTAGGTATATATTCAAAATATATTTTCACAATTATATTATTGTATTGTTCTTTAATATTCATTATCGAAGCATTCTCTATATTTAATTTAGGTCTGCTAATTTTTCGTATAATAGCAAGTTCATTACTTACATTCCTTCTTATTATTGGTATTGACAGTTTAACAATACAACGACGTGAGAAAAGACTATAATTTAGAAAAACGCAAATATGTAATTGGTGGTTTCATTATATTAATTACAATTATATACATTATAAGATTATTCAATCTTCAAGTATGTGATAGTAAATATAAGGAATATGCCGATTCAAATGCTTTTTTACGCAAAACACAATACCCCTCACGAGGATTGATATATGATAGAAATGGGGAATTAGTTGTATACAACCAACCTGCATATGATGTGATGATGATCCCGCGTGATGTTCAAGAATTTGACACTCTTGATTTGTGTATGACTTTAAACATCACTCGAGAACAATTTAACAACCGCATATATGAAATGAAGCATAGCGCAGGCTATTCTTCATATACTCCTCAGAAGTTCATAACCCATCTTTCTGCGAAAGATTATGGTAGGCTTCAAGAAAAACTATATCGTTTCCCCGGCTTTTTTATTCAGAAGAGGATATTGCGACAATATAATCATCTTGCTGCCGCAAATGTACTTGGAAATATCAGAGAAGTTTCAGAAAAAGACATTGAAAATGACGAATATTATGCATCAGGTGATTATTGTGGAGATTTAGGTGTTGAGCGTAGTTATGAACAATATCTTCGAGGTATAAAGGGCGAAGAGATATTAATCAGAGATGCTCATGGTCGTATTCAAGGAAAGTATGAAGACGGAATATATGATATTGCTCCTATTTCAGGTAAAAATCTCACTCTCAGTTTAGATATTGAACTTCAAAAATATGCCGAACAATTAATGGTTAATAAAATTGGAGCCGTGGTCGCAATAGAGCCTGAAACTGGAGAAATATTAGCTATGGTATCAAGTCCGACTTATGATCCAACAATTCTTGTCGGACGCCAAAGAGGTAATAATTATAGAAAACTCATCAATAACAAGTATCGACCTCTATATGACAGAGCCCTAAAAGCTTCATACCCACCAGGATCAACATTCAAACCGGGACAAGGATTAATCTTGTTACAAGAAGGGATTGTTAATTTATCTACGCCTTACCCTTGTCATGGAGGTTTTGTTTCAGGTGGTCTAAAAGTCGGTTGCCACGGACATGAATCTCCAATTGTCCTAAAACCTGCACTTCGCACATCATGCAATGCATATTTTTGTTGGGGACTAAAAAACTTAATAGATAATAGACAATCAAAATACGGCAGTCATGCCAATGCTTTTGAAGTATGGAAAAATCATTTAGTTTCTTTAGGTTTTGGATATAAATTAGGAGTTGATTTACCTGGAGAAAGTCGAGGATTTATTCCTAATGCAAAATTTTACGACAAAATATATGGAGAAGGTCGTTGGAGTGCAAATACGATCATATCAATAGCTATCGGACAAGGGGAAATTCTGGCAACTCCTCTACAAATAGCTAACCTATGTACATCAATAGCTAATAGAGGGTGGTTCATCACTCCTCATGTTGTAAAGGCCATTCAAGATACAATAATGCCACCGGAAACATTTGAGAAACGTTTTCCAACAATAGATAAAAAATATTTTGAAGAAGTTGCAGAAGGGATGAGAATGGCAGTAACCGGTGGTACATGTCGATTGGCAAACTTAGATAGTATTGAAGTATGTGGAAAAACCGGAACAGCTCAGAATCCTCATGGCAGAGACCACTCTGCATTTATGGGATTTGCCCCATATCATAATCCCAAAATTGCAATCTGTGTATATGTTGAAAACGCTGGTTTTGGTGCATCCTATGGTGTACCCATTGGCAGTTTAATCATAGAAAAATATCTAACCGGTAAAGTTTCTCATGATAGAAAACATATTGAACAACGAATGTTAGAATCAAACACAATTATATATAGTGGAGTTAAGAAGCACTAATCAATCAATATTCCGTTACCTTGATTGGACAACGGTAATTATATACGCAATTCTTGTTTTGGCTGGAGTTGTGTGCATTTACGCTGCAAGTTATGATTTTGACCATGCCAATATTTTTAGTTTTGAAGAATTCTCTGGTAAACAAATAAGATGGATTGGGCTATCTTTTATATTAGGTTTCATTTTATTACTCATTGATTCGCGAATGTATGAGACCTATGCCTATCCCATATATACCGGGTTGCTTCTATTACTAATTATTACAATATTTATCGCTCCTGATATAAAAGGGTCTCGTTCTTGGCTTGTAATTGGACCTATGAGCTTACAACCTGCTGAATTTGCAAAATTTGCAACCGCACTTGCTCTTGCCAAGCTATTTAGCACCTATAATTTCACATTAAAAAGAAGACCCTTAAATCTGTTTAAGTCGCTACTGATAATTTTTATCCCAATAGGGTTAATATTAGCCCAAAAAGAAACAGGCTCTGCTCTCGTATATCTATCCTTATTCTTTGTATTGTATCGAGAAGGAATGAGCGGTCTGATTTTATTTGCTGCATTATGTGCCATCACATTTTTTGTGGTTGCAGTAAAATTTTCTGAAACATTAATTCTAGGTATGCCATCCGGAGAATTTGCTGTTTTCATTATGATAATGGTCATTCTGATTGGAATGATAACCATTTATGCAAAACAACCAGATTTAGCGAAGAATATTTTCTTGTGGTTTATTGGTTCTGGGATAATTGTATTTATTCTTTATTTGTGCGGAATCGAAATTCCTGCAATTATTTATTTCATAATAGTAATTAGCATTGCGTGCATATATTGCCTCCTTTTTTCTTTTAGAGCTCAAATAAATAAAATTATTATTTCTATAATTTTTACGGTTACTTCAATCGGATTTTTATTCTCAGTTAACTATGTATTTCAAGAGGTTCTACAAGAACATCAGCAAAACCGAATATTAGTGGCTCTCGGCATAAAAGAAGATTTAAGAGGTGCCGGATACAATGTTAACCAATCAAAGATCGCTATTGGCTCGGGAGGATTTATTGGTAAAGGTTTTCTAAATGGGACACAAACTAAACTTAAATATGTACCCGAACAGCACACCGATTTTATTTTTTGCACAATAGGTGAAGAACATGGTTTTGTTGGCTCTACAATTATTCTTGTCCTATTTTTAGCCCTAATATTACGTATTATATCAATTGCAGAAAGACAACCATCCGCCTTCGGAAGAATATATGCCTATTGTGTCGCCAGCTATCTGATTTTCCACCTTGTCATAAATATAGGTATGGTTATTGGTTTATGTCCTGTTATAGGTATACCTCTCCCCTTTTTCAGTTATGGAGGCTCCTCTTTATGGGGATTTACTATTCTATTATTTATACTCCTTCGCATTGATGCCGGAAGAAGAGGTCATATTTCATATTAAAGGAACTAAGGTTTTGCACTTTTTTTTATTGAACAATAGTATAGTAATAATATAATTTTTATCTTTGCAGACAGCAATTTTAATGTAGATAAATTATTATATCATTACATAACTCAAATTTTACACTCATGAAGAAAATCTTATTTCTTATGGCGACAATGTTTCTTGTCGCCACAAGTGCGATGGCACAAGTTTTCACAACATCTCCTGCCATTCTTCAAGAATCTAGTTCTAACGTTGTAATAACGTTTCATGCTGATAAGCAATCAGTAACAGAACTACAAGGGCTATCTGCATCTACTGGTTTGTATGCACATATTGGAGTTTTTACGACAAAAAGTCCAGGTACATGGGCTTATGTGAAAACAGATTGGAATGTAAACACCCCTGCAAACAAATTTACCTATGTTTCTGAAAATACTTGGGCATTAAACATCGGTGACATTCGTTCTTATTTTGGAATTACTGATGCAACCGAAACTGTTACATCAATATGTATAATTGCTCGTTTAGAAAATGCAGGAAATGGAGTTGGTCAAACTGCTGACAATTTCATTCCTGTAGTATCAGATGGTTTTCAAGTAGCAATCTCTCACGATGCAGAAAGCACCATTCTCACCAAAAGCACAACTGTTAATTTTAATATTAACACAACTGAAAATGCATCTATTGACTTAAAAGTAAATGGCTCATCAATTGGATCAGCAACAGGTGCTATGCAATTATCAAAAAGCTATACTTTTTCATCTGCCGGTTCTTATGAAGTAACAGCTACAGCCAATAATGGAAGTACATCAGCAACAGAAACAGTAAATTTCATATATATCAACCCATCTCAAGCTGCTACATACCCTGGTGGAATCCCTAAGATGGGAGCTGTCGAAAATGCTGATGGAACTGTTACATTCTGTATAGCAGCACCTAGCAAAAGCAATGTTATGATTATTCCTTCGTGGGATAATTATGCGTCTCTTGATAAAAACGTAATGAAATATCAAGACTATAATGGTAATCGTTATTTCTGGACAACAGTAGCTGGACTTGATCCAAATACTGCATATCCTTATTATTATATTGTTGATGGTATATATAAGGTAGGCGATCCATATGCTAAATTAGTCCTTGACCCATGGAATGACAAATGGCTAAATGAGAAGGAAACTATTTATCCAAATCTAATTAGTTATCCTTATGACAAAGGTATTGATGGAATTATGCTTGCCGTATATAAAGGCAATATTGATAACTATGATTGGAATATAACAGATTTCAATGCGCCTGCTGCTAAAGATCTTATTATATATGAATTATTATTCCGTGATTTTACCGGAACAGAAGGAGAGGCAGAGGGTAATGGAACAGTAAGAAAAGCAATTGAGAAAATTCCATACCTAAAAAACCTCGGTATAAACGCAGTTGAATTAATGCCTATAATGGAATTTAATGGTAATAATTCATGGGGTTATAATACAAATTTCTATTTTGCTCCAGACAAAGCATATGGCACACACGAAGATTACAAGGAATTTATCGATAAATGCCATGAAGAAGGAATCGCTGTAATCCTTGATATTGTATTTAACCAAAGTGATGGTTTACATCCATGGTATCAAATGTACCCAATTTCATCTAACCCATTCTATAATGAAACTGCTCCTCACGACTATAGCGTATTAAATGACTGGAAACAAGAAAACAGCCTTGTTCGTCAACAATGGAAAGATGTATTGCAATATTGGTTGAAAGAATTTAAAGTTGATGGTTTCCGTTTTGACCTTGTTAAAGGACTTGCCAATAGCGATCAATATGGAAGTGGGACAGAAGCTTATAATCAATCTCGTATTGATAACATGAAACAATTTCATGCTTGGATTAAAGAGATTAACCCAAATGCATATCATATCAACGAAAACCTTGCCGATTCTCCTGAAGAGAATGAAATGGCTACTGATGGACAAATGAATTGGTCAAACATAAATTATGCTTCATGTGAATTTGTCAAGGCAGCTTCGGCTTCCGGTGCAAACAATAATGCTTTTTTGGCAACAAATAATTACCGCACATGGGGCTCTACCGTTTCTTATGCTGAAAGTCATGACGAAGAGCGTATGGGATACAAAGCAGTAACAGAAGGAGTAACTACAATTAAAAGCAACACGACTTTACGAATGAGACGACTTGGCAGTTTAGCTGCTCAAATGCTTTTGACCCCTGGAGCACATATGATTTGGCAATTTGGCGAACTCGGAAATGAGCAAACGACCAAAAATAGCTCAGGAAACGACACTTCTCCAAAGATTGTAAATTGGGAATATCTTAATGATGTAGATCGCAATGGTTTATACCAGTCTTATAGCGAATTATGTTGGTTACGTAGGTCTAATCCTGATTTATTTACAGAGACAACAGCACAATCAATGATTATGAATTGTAATAGTGAGAATTGGAGTACAAAGGGACGACTTATAAAACTCACAAATAGCACACAAGAATTAATTTGTGTAATCAACACAATGTCATCAAACGGTTCACGTACAATTAGTAGTATTCCTTTTAACAGCACTAACAACGACGATTATATAATTGCAAGTAAGAGCTACGGAACAGAGCCAACATTTGATGCTGCTAATGGGCAAGTAACTCTTCCAAATAACGGATATGTTGTTATTGTAAACAAAAATGTATCAGGTGTAGAAGATAATATAATGGATGAATACAACAAACCTGTTGCATTTGGAGGTCAAGGCGAAATTATAATTACAGGAGAATACAATAATGTAAATATATATTCTATTACAGGTCAAGCATATAATACTCTACAAGTTCCTTCCGGAATTTACATTGTAAATATTGATGGCAATACAACAAAAGTCATTGTAAAATAATAACTCACATAAATTTCATAGAGGTTTCGGATGTTTTTTCGAGACCTCTATTTTTTTTTGCATCAAATAATTTCATTGACTATCTTTGTAGATTAATGGAAGATTTTGCCTACATAATCATTAGAGGAATTGCTATTGGTGTCTTAATTTCGGCTCCAATGGGACCTATTGGTATGTTGTGCATACAACGCACGTTGAACAAAGGTCAATGGCCAGCATTTTTTACAGGTTTAGGAGCCGCATTTTCTGATTTGTTTTATTGCTTATTAACTGGATTAGGGCTTTCTTTTATTACAGATTTCATAGAAACACACCAAATTCTATTAAAAATATTAGGGAGCTTGGTTATTGTTGCCTTCGGGATATATTTATTCAAGAAAAATCCTACTCGAGCTCTAAAGCCTCCTACTCAACAAAGCAATACATATTGGACAGATCTTGTAAGTGGTTTCTTTCTGACATTATCAAATCCCTTAATTTTATTTTTTATAATTGGATTATTTGCACGTTTTAATTTTATGTTGCCTGAATTTAAATTTTACCACTATATTATAGGTTATTTGTCAATATTCATTGGGGCAACATTATGGTGGTTTACAATAACATATTCAGTAAATAAAGTTCGTGCTCATTTTAATATCAGATCTTTAAAATTAATAAATCGTATTATAGCCACTCTTCTTATAGCAATGGCAATAATTGGTTTCATATTAGGCATTAACGATTATATACAAACGCTTCATGGATAAACAACCAACACTACACATCCCTTTCATCCCCGACCTTGAAAAATATAATATAGCTGAGATTAGTTCTATTCTCGAAGAAAAAGGGGAACGTCAAATGATTCAATCAATCAATTGGTCTGAGCAATATCCATATCAACCATTAACAGCATTTGCAATTGCACATTCAGGAAAATTTATTTATGTAGATTTTTTTGTCCGTTGCAATTATCTTCGCGCTGTAAACTATTTAAATAATTCTCCTGTTAGTGAAGACTCTTGCGTTGAATTCTTCATTGCGCCTAAATGTGACAATCACTATTGGAATTTTGAATTTAATTGTATTGGTACGATTAATGCTTCACATCGCACTGAACGCAAAAATCCAACGCGACTCACTGATGATGAATTATCCAGAATAATACGCTATGCATCATGTGGGACAAGACCATTTAATGAAATTGAAGGATTATTTACTTGGAATTTAACTATTGCGATTCCTTTAGAATTGATTGATTTAAAATATGAAGGCTTGCCTTTAGCAATAAAAGGTAATTTCTATAAATGTGCATCAAAAACATCTCTCCCCCATTATATGAGTTGGAATCCTATAAAAACAGATAAACCAAATTTCCATTGCCAAGAATTCTTTGGCGACCTCATTTTAGATTAAACGATCCTCTATATAAAAAGACGAGACTATGTTAGTCTCGTCTTTTGTTTTGAGGTTCCTGGCGGATTCGAACCGCCGTACACGGTTTTGCAGACCGCTGACTAAGCCACTCATCCAAGGAACCTTGCTGTCATTTTGTGAGTGCAAAGTTAATATTAAGTTTTCAAATATGCAATAGCCATTGAACTTTTATTACAAAGTTTTTATTTCTTAGTCTCAGCACAATTTTTCTTATCTTTTATTACACAAGATTCATATAATCCACAACTATCACAACTGCAATTTTTAGACGTGTTTTTATATTGCTTGATTTTTTTCAAAAAATATAAAACTGCAATAATTAAAATTATTATAACTGCAGCATATTGCAAAATTGTATTAATCGTAAGTCCTAACATTATTTATGTGGTCCTTTATGCGATAATATTCTTGTTCAAAATTAGGAGTTAACACACCTTTACCTATTGCCTCTTCAATTTCTACAATAGCCCAAAAACGACCATCGTCAATCTCTTCTGATGACAAAATCGGTGAAAATTTTTCATCAACATGAATACAAAAAACATTAACTAATTCACATTCAATAGTAGAACGAAATGTATATGAACACAAATATTTAGGATTGTCAACCTTAATTCCAAGTTCCTCAAATGCTTCCCTCTTAACAGCTATATAAATTGATTCTCCTAAATCTACATGACCGCCTACTGCTGTATCCCATTTTCCCGGTTGTATTTCTTTATTCATTGCTCTCTTTTGAAGGAATACAGCTCCATCTTCGCGAAAAACATGAAGATGAACGACAGGATGCAACAACATTGAGCCAGAATGACATTCTTGCCGTGTAGCACTACCTATTATATTTCCATTAACATCCACAACAGGAAATTGTTCATTATCCATTATAATTTTTCTTTATGAGTTTAAACAACTTTGATGGGGTTAATTCTTCTGAATAATCATCAAACAGCAATCTTAAATCGCAACCTGATTTGTATTCACTACAGCCATAGGCTGTCTTTCCTCTTAAAATATGACCCATTCCACATTTGGGACATTTAACTTGTTCTAATTTTGTTATGCGAGTAGTTGGTCCCTTTTCTGAACGTCTATGTTTGGACTTAACTTCTATCTTTTCAATATCTTTCTCGACAATAATCCTCCTTGACGAATTATCACTCATCACATTTACAACAATATCAGAAATTTGCTCTTTTAATTCAGTGATAAATTCACTTGCCGAATAATCTCCTCGTTCAATACGTCGCAATTTATTTTCCCAAATGCCAGTAAGTTTTGCACTCTTGAGCAATTCTTCATTAATAGTAGCAATCAAATCTATTCCTGCTTGTGTCGCTAATATATTTTTACGTTCACGATATATATATCTTCTCTTAAATAGCGTTTCAATTATTGCTGCTCTTGTCGATGGACGTCCAATTCCATTTTCTTTCATAGCTTCACGCAATTCTTCATCATCCACCATTTTTCCGGCAGATTCCATTGCCCGTAATAATGTTCCCTCTGTATAATATTTGGGGGGCTGAGTTGCTTTCTTTAATAATGATGGCTCATGACTACCACTCTCTCCAATTTCAAAATGAGGCAATATTTTATTTTCGCCTTGTTCTTCATCTGATAACTTATCCGTTGCATCAGAATAAACATCTCTCCATCCAGGCTTTACAATAACCTTTCCTGTTGCCTTAAATTTTATATTATTAACATCAGACAACACCGTTGTCGCAGAAAATTCACAATCAGGATAAAAAGCGGCAATAAAACGTTGGGCTATGAGATGATATAGTTTTCTTTCTTCTCCAACGAGCGAGGAGGGTGATTGCCCTGTTGGAATAATTGCATGGTGATCAGTAACCTTTGAATTATCAAAAACCTTTTTACTCTTTGGTATTTTATTCTCTAAAATCTTTGCAACGAGATTAGCATAAGGCGTCATCTGCTTTAATATAACAGGTACTTTCGGATATATATCATCGCTCAGATATGTTGTATCTACACGAGGATATGTCGTTACCTTTTTCTCATATAATGATTGTATCAATTTTAATGTCTCGTCGGCAGTCCACCCCCATTTTTTATTACATTCTACTTGTAATGAAGTCAAATCAAATAATCTTGGAGGAGCTTCCTTTCCTTTCTTCTCTG
>CAZCEB010000031.1:0-10964 GCA_964497305.1 uncultured Muribaculaceae bacterium
TAGACAATAGTAAAGTTATTGCTCAAAACCTTAAGAATAATGAAGAGATTAATTATATCTCACTTGATATATCTATAGATTCAGCACTCGCTAATACCGATATCGACGGAGTATTACTCATTGAAGAAAGCATTTTGTCATCATCCAATGGCGTGAGCCTATATACTAATGGAGCATCTTCATTAACTATTGAGCAAAATATAACTTCTCAAATTGAGAACACAATAGAGGAACAACGCCTAAAGAATTATGCCATCGAAAATCTCGATGAAATTCTTAATGCAATAAAAGCCAATGTTTCATTACAAACATTCAGAAATGACCAAGATGCAGGGTCTAATGCATCATCCTCATTCCTGTCATATATCATAGGCACAATAATGACTTTTTTGTTATACATCTTCTTGCTTCTTTATGGTCAAATGGTAATGACAAGTATTATTGAGGAAAAGAATAATCGAGTACTCGAAATCGTCGTGTCTTCAATAAAACCGGCTCAACTCATGATGGGAAAAATTGTCGGTATAGGTCTTGTCGCTGTAACACAAGTTCTTATTTGGGCAACATTAATTTCAATAGTTTCCGGATCTATTCTACCGGCATTACTTCCAACAGAAGTAATGAGCGAAGTTACTGCATTTAATAATGGCACAATAGATATAAACACAGCAACAAATGATACTGAATTATTACATGTCATCTCAGTACTTAGCAATGTTGGATACATATTATCTATTTTTGGCTTTTTAATGCTATTCCTAATTGGCGGATTTTTATTTTATTCTTCAATATATGCAGCTATTGGCTCAGCCGTTGATAACATTCAAGATGCAGGACAATTTCAATCAATTGTAGTATTCCCGATTATCATTGGACTCATTTTATCAATGACAGTTGTTAATGATCCGAATTCATCCCTTGCTACAATCATGTCAATGATTCCATTTACATCTCCAATGGTGATGATGGCACGCATCCCATTTGGCATTGCAACATGGGAAATTATTGTATCACTGATAATATTATATATTTCATTTATATTTATGGTGTGGGTAGCAGCGAAGATTTATCGCGTTGGTATATTCATGTATGGCAAGAAGCCATCAATTAAAGAGCTTATCCGTTGGATTAACTATAAATAATACTTCCAAATCGCTCAAAAATAAATAAAGTGTCGCAACCTAATTCAGATTGCGACACTTTTTATAATCGTTAGCTATACCATTTATTTCAACTTTCCTTTTGTACCTTTAACACCACCGCCAAGGCTGAAAATGTTTTGGTCATAAGAAACTGTCTTCATACCACTTTCTCGTTTTCGTTTTAGCGCAAGTTGCACAAGTTTATCCATCAACTTGTCAAATGAAATTCCGGTAGCTTCCCACAAATAGAATGATAATGAGCCGGGTATGGTATTTATTTCGTTTACATAAATATTGCGAGTTTTTCCATCAATAATAACATCCACACGGCTCACACCATGACAAGACAATACTCGGAATGTTTCACATGCAAGAAATTGTATACGTTTTGTTTCTTCTTCAGGCAACTCAGCTGGAATGCGCTTTTGAGAGGCTTGCATACCTTTAGCACCCTTTGTTCCTCCCATATATTTGTCTTCGTAAGAGAGAATTTCTCCACTCTTTATAGGCTCTTCACAAACCGATGGTTGATATTCATCACAATCACCAAGCACAGAGCAATTTATTTCCTGTAATTCCTCTACCATGTGTTCAACAATGATGCGTGTTGAATATTTCTCAGCCTCATTTACCTTATCAATCAACTGAGCACGATCAATAGCTCGTCCTATACCAACGCTTGAACCAAGATTTGCCGGTTTAACAATCACAGGATAACCTATCTTATCTTCAATTTTCGCGATTAACTCATCTCGCTGGGTAAACCATTGTTTATCGGTAAACCACACATAATCAACCACAGGGACATCACATGCTTGAAGTATCATTTTCATGGTAATTTTATCCATACCATTTGCCGATGAAAGAGTATTACATCCGGCATAAGGAATTCCTGTAGATTCCAATACACCTTCAAATATACCATCTTCACCATTTGAACCATGAAGCACTGGGATTACGACATCAAGTTTAGTCAATAAATTTGAGCCAAACAATGATTTTTTTACCCTATATAGATTATAATCATCATAAATAGGACGCATATACACCTCTTCACATTTTGCCAAAAGCGCAGGGACATCACGATAATTAGCGACATCAAACAAAGCCTCCCCTGTGTACCATTTACCCTGTTTTGATATATAAATAGGAGTTACATCATATTTATCTCGATTTATAGCGTGCATTGCTTGAGAGGCAGATATTACTGATATTTCATGCTCTGTTGAACGTCCGCCAAAAAAGACTCCGATATTAGTTTTCATGCTTTTATATGATTGATTTTATTAATATACAAATTTATTTAAACGTGTCAGGAAGATCATTTTCATATAAAACCGTATCTCCCGATTTCACTACTGCATTTAATAATTGTTGAGCATCTTTAAACGAAGCCACAGCCTTTACTTTATCTTCTGACATTCCTCCGGCAATAGCCCCACTCACCAAAGCTTCACGATTATACTCACCCACAATAATGGCAATATCGGCACACTCCGCAATCTTACATCCAAGGGCTTCATTATACTCAAATTGTTTCTCTCCAAGTTCAATCATACCCGGAGTTATTACAATGCGCTGACCCTTATTAAATCGAGCGAGGACATCCATCGCCATATGAGAACCCGTGGGATTGGAATTAAAAGCATCATCAATAATTGTAATTCCCCCCGGAGTGCGCTTCAAATTTAAACGATGTTCTACTTGTTCTATCTTTTCTACAGCATAACGTATCTTCTCTTCAGGCACATCAAGTTGCAATGCAATTATTACGGCAGCCATCAAGTTTGAAATATTACACTCTCCTACCAAACGTGTGTGTAATGTTAATTCTCGACCATTACCTACAATAGTAAATGATGTCCCATACTCATCATATTGAATGTCCTTTGCTGTATATGATGCATTTTCGGTTGCATTAACAGCATACCGACAACATTTTACATTAGAGACCTTGCGATTTGCAACATAGGGAAAATCATCATTAACAACAGCCAAACCATCAGACGGCAAAGCATCTACAAGTTCAAACTTTGTGCTTTGTACATTCTCTATTGACTTAAATGACTCAAGATGTTGTTCTCCAACGGCCGTTACAATACCCATTGAAGGATGCACCAAATCACATATTTCTTTAATATCACCCTTTTGTTTTGCTCCCATTTCAACAATAAACACCTCGTTGTAGGGTTTAAGATATTCTCTAATGGTGCGAATTACCCCCAAAGTCGTGTTATAACTACCGGGGGTCATCATCACATCATATTTTTCACTCAATATGCGATGCAAATAATGCTTTGTGCTTGTTTTGCCATAACTACCTGTGATGCCAATGATTTTTAAATCAGGCATTGACGCAAGTATGCGAGCGGCATCATTATAATAATTCCTATTAATGTATTTTTCTACCGGACGTAATATTGTATTAGCCACCAACACAATAATATGGGAACAAACATATAACACCAATGTTGCCAATGATAGCGTAAACAATAATTGTTTTACATCCAATCTCCACATAAACGCAACGATAACAGCCAATATAGCAACTGAGATTGTTGTCATTACAGCAAATATACGCCAAACACGATTGGTAAATACCAATGGTTTCTTATATTTTGCCTTAAATAGTTTCTGCGAACTTACAGCAGTAGCAATCAAGATAAATAATTCACCCACACTTGCCGGCACAGCCTCGATCATCGACAAGAGCATAACTATCATTGCAAACAAGCGCACACCCGAAGTAGAGTCGCCACTTACACGCAACCATCTCATGTATCGTTCATTGCGATAGGAATTCTGCTGTAACATCATCAATGTGCGTTTATATTCTCCAAACACATTGATTAAAGCCAATATAAATACAATAAAAAACACTATTGTCATAATCATTAACTATTTAGAAAGCTGCGCAATACAGCAGCAAATTGGAATGGATTATCTAAAAAACTATAATGTCCACAACCGGGAAAAGATACCAATCCGGCTTCTGGAATCAATCGCTCCATGATTTTTGCATCACGCAATAGTGTGGCTGTATCATTTTCGCCCCATATTAAAAGCGTAGGAGCAGTTATCATTGGCATACGGTCTTTCAAGTCCTCATTAACAACCTTGCTCAAGATACTACGCATCATGGGCGAGGCATTGTTGTAATCACTTGAGCCTCGCTTGGCACGCATAGCATCAATGCGTTGTTGTGCACGTTTTCTGCCATAGATTAAAGGCGTAATCTTCTTGCCAAGTTTATAGCTATATACCTTGAAATAATATTTCAGCGAGCGACGAGGTTTAACTCCTGCGGCATCAACAAGAATGAGTTTATTCACTTTGTTTCTTGAAGAATACAAAATTCCCACTCGTCCACCAAATGAATGACCAAGCAATATAGGGTTTTCAATATTTTCAAGTTGCACCAATTGTTCAATCAATTGAGTATATTCTTCAACGCCCCATACACTTGACGGCTCTTGCGACTCCCCAAATCCGGGAAAATCCACATTATAAACCTTGTGATTTTCCAACGCTACAGTCTCAATGCTCTGCAATGTAGTCAGATTGCACCCCCACCCATGCATAAGTATAATGGGCGCGCCCTCACCTTGCACTGTGTAATGAAAGTTCAAACCGGATATTTGAATCGTTTTTTCCATCATTCTAATTTATAGCAAAGTTAATGAAATTATCACGATAAATGATTACTAAACAGTAACATTTTCATCTATTGCAACAATTAGAATTGAAAATATATAAAGGGAGCTACATCTTCACTCATAAACTGAACTACAAATTGAACTACAACGATAAAAATCAGTATTTTGATAATCCAATTTGAGTTTACAAATATTTCACCCATTTTATCATACCAACGACGTGGCATGGCATGAGACAAGATGATAACAGCCATCATCACACACCACACATATCTCACCTCAAGGAATGGTGCTATGTGAGCAACGCTGAAATTTGTAAATATGTTCTTAATAATGAGCCACGAATCAGTCCATGATTCTGCCCTGAAGAACACCCACAATAAGGAAACATATACTATGGTAACAGTCCAAGATAAAACCTTTACAGGATAATTATTAGGGATTTTTTCTAAAATAGGTTTTGACGCTTTATGCACAGCAAGTCCCACTCCATGCATCGCACCCCAGAACACAAATTTCCATGCTGCACCATGCCACAATCCACCAATGAGCATCGTCAAGAAATTATTTATATATGTTCTGATAGTCCCTTTTCTATTTCCCCCAAGTGGTATATATACATAATCTCTCAACCATGACGACAAAGAAATGTGCCAACGACGCCAAAATTCAGTCAAGTTCTTAGATTTATATGGAAAATCAAAATTGGCACTCAACTTAAAGCCCATTATCAATGCAATACCTATCGCCATGTCGGAATACCCCGAGAAATCACAATAAATCTGCATTGTGTAGCCTATTACTCCCATAAGACTTTCAAAACCGCTATATCCTGTGGGCGAGGCAAATATAAGGTCATTATATTGCGAAATATAATCGGCTATAATAGCCTTCTTGATGATTCCAAGTATAATCATCCAAAAACCCAAGTACACCTCATTACGTTTGGGACGACGATTTTTAGCTATCTGAGGAAGAAAATAATCTGCCCTCACAATAGGGCCGGCAACCAATGCGGGGAAGAATGACAAGAAAAACATATATTCAAGCCACGTGCGAGTGGGCGCTACTCGACCTTTATAAACATCCACAATATAACTTATCGATTGGAATGTATAAAATGAAATTCCCACGGGAAGAATTATATCCAATGGTTGGAAATTTCCCTCTACCATCTGATTCCAATTCCACAAAAAGAAATTGGCATACTTGAAATAACCTAATATGCTCAACGATGTTACAATCGAAACTGCCACACACGCTTTTTTTGCACCCTTTGAATCAAGCGTTACCAGTACACGCGACAGTATCCAGTCGAGCAACGACGTACACACCAATAACAAGAAAAACCATCCGCTTGACTTATAATAAAAATATAAACTGAAAGCAACTACAAAGACAAGCATTTGCCAACGACGATTTTTCAACGCTGCATATATAGGTAAAAACAATATAAACAGGAACCAAAACAGTCCGCTTGAAAATATCATTGGAGCCGTAGCATCATAGGACAACAACTCCGCTAAATTTGATAATATATTTTGTAACTGCATTTCGTTAACGTTTTGGTTGTAGAACAACTACTCGTTGGGGTTTATCCAATCGCGTCTGAGGAACATTCAGTTTAATGGGATGGGCACAATTTTCAGGCATCCAGCGCACCACACTATCCATCCATAACACCGCCGACGAGCGAGTGGGATGGGCTCCATCCTTGGCACGGTCAAAATGCATTCCATTAGAGAGGAAGAAACACCCTTGCTTTGTATTTGCAGCAATCAAGTCATTTATTCCGGTATCTTCCTTCCAGTTTGGAGGACCAATCCACAGATATGGAATATTCCCTATCTGTGATAGAATGTTCTTTACATATTTATCACGCTTCTTAGCAATATCTTTCACAAACAATTCATTGGCGCCCAAACATATAAACACATATGTTGGCTTAAAACGTCGTATAAACGTCTTTAGCGTATCACACTCGCCCCACACATTTGACGTTGAACTATACCATATAACGGTATTCATCTTGTGCCCATTTTCCTTAGCATAAGCAGCAAGACGAGGCGACAATCCCTCCAACATGGAATCTCCTATAAACAAAATATTTTGAGCCGTTGTATCGACAGGATGTGGTCTGAATGTATCTACACTATCAACCATGACAGTATCATCTGACTCCTTAACATCATCAATCTGTGTCAAACGATCATACATTCCCGATGTTTTTAGCTCCAAACCACATATATTTATTGAATCAAAACTCGATGCCGTAATAAACAACAAAAACGTAAGCACCAAAATTGACCATAATCCTAAATATCCTCTTTTCATTCTTATCTAATTTTAAAGACATCAAAATTACGAAAAATTCTACACATATATAATTTTAATATTAACTTTACGAAAATTTATTTACTATGGTTTCGATAATTATTCTTTCAGTAATTCTTCTCATTTGTATAATTTTAGTCATTTGGTTATTAAAAGCAATAAATAATCAAAAAATACAACTATCCACACTCTCTAACGAACGTGCGACACTTGCTGCACAAGCTGAGATGGCAGAAAATCGAGCGACTGAATCCACCCGAGAAATACAACGCCTTCAAAACGAAATGAGCAACTTCCGCGAAGAAAATGGACGCATGAAAGAGCGCATCAAGTTCATTGAGGAGGAGAAAGAACGATTATCAAAAGAATCAGAATTGCGTTTCCAAAACATTGCCAATGAAATACTTGCCCACAACTCACGTATTTTCAAAGAGCAAAACGAAACACGTCTGTCTGAAATCTTGACACCGCTCAAAGACAACATTGAGCAATTTAAAAAGACCATCACTGATAGCTACTCCAATGAAGCTCGTGAACGATTTTCGCTACAAGAACGCATCAAAGAGCTCATCGAGCTTAATCAATCCATCAGCAAAGAAGCGAAAGACCTCACCACCGCCTTAAAAGGCAACAGTAAAGTACAAGGCGATTGGGGGGAAATGATACTTGAAAACATACTTGAAAAATCGGGATTGGAAAAAGGACGCGAATACAATGTACAAGTTACCACCGACGAGAATGGTAAAACATTGCGCAACGACGAAGGGACTGCCTTGCGCCCCGACGTGGTTGTCAACTACCCTGGCGATCGTTATGTAGTCATCGACTCAAAAGTTTCTCTGAGCGCTTATGTCAACTACATTAATTCAGAGACTCCCGAAGAGCAAGAAACATATGCCAAACAACACTTGGCATCAGTGCGCAACCACATCGCAGAGCTGCGCGACAAGAAATATCAAGACTATGTGGGAGGTGGGAAAACCGACTTTGTAATGATGTTTATCCCTAACGAAGCAGCCTACATCACCGCCATGCAACTTGACAGCAAACTGTGGCAAGATGCCTACGATGTGAGAGTTCTGCTTGTCTCCCCCACTCAGCTCATCTCGGCACTCCGACTTGTAGCACAACTGTGGAGCCATGACCGCCAAACACGCAACGCCATCGAGATAGCTAAAGCAGGAGGGCTCATGTATGACAAATTTGTGGGATTCATCGATGACATGAACAAAATCGAAAAAGCCATCAATCATGCTCATGACACCTACAACACTGCCATGAATAAACTCCACACCGGCAGAGGCAACCTCGTGTCCTATGCCGAAAAAATGCGCACACTCGGAGCCAAAGCCTCCAAATCCCTCCCTGAACAGCTAAAAGAAGAATAAGGCTTAATATCAAGGGAATAGAATCAAAATATCCACCAAAATAACATAAAAAAGGCGAGTTGCCCCGCCTTGAATGTTTTCACAACGGAATAATCCTTATTGTGATTTGCTTTTAAATTTGTATTGCAAATATATCGTACAATTCACAATATTCCAAACATTTGGGTAAATTTGTATTACATTTAAATTTTGTTTAGATTATGAAACGAGTACTTGGATTAGATTTAGGGCCAACAAGTTTAGGTTGGGCTATTATTGAAGAGAACAGCAATGAAGTTATTCAAGAAAATAATCTAATTCACAAAAAGGACAAAATTATAGCAATTGGGAGTAGAATTGTTCCATTAAACACAGATGAAAGCAATCAATTCTCTAAAGGTCAAGCACTAACAAAAAATGCTGATCGCACCAAAAAACGTTCGCAACGCAGAGGATATGACCGTTATCAATTGCGCAGAACTTTACTACTGGAAGAATTGAAACGCCTTGGAATGTACGATGGAACTACATTGCAATTAACTGCCATCTATTTATGGGGGTTACGTGCAAAGGCCGTGAATGAAAAAATATCATTATTAGAACTTGGGAGAGTTCTATGTCATATAAACCAAAAACGTGGCTATCGTACCTCTAAACATGACTATAGCGATAAAAAAAATAGCGAATATGTGCAACAAATAGTAACAAGATATCGTGAAATTAGCTCTGCAAGAATTACCATTGGACAATATATATACAATGAACTTAAAAACGATTCTGCTTTTAGGTGCAAAGGACTAATATTTCCACGTGATGCTTACATGGAAGAATTTGATGCAATTATGTCGTGTCAACAACAATTCTATCCCGATGTTCTAACAGATGAAGTTATTGCTCATTTACGTGATTATATTATCTTTCACCAACGCCCATTAAAATCTTGTAAACATTTAGTTTCGAGATGTGAATTAGAACATTACGAAACAACAATTGGCACAAAAATCCGTAATTGCAGCCCAAAGGTTGCTCCTCGTAGTTCTCCTCTATTCCAAGTTTGTAAAATATGGGAAAGTATTAATAACCTTAATATTCAAAATAAATTAAACGACACACTCTATATCTCATTGAAACAAAAACAAGAGATATTTAATTTTATGAATACACACGAAAGGTTAAAAGCTACAGACCTAAAAAAAATAATTGGCATAAAATCTAACGAGTTGCAAATAGGTAAAGCTGTCGGAACAGGACTACAAGGCAATACTACATATTGTGCAATTAATAATGCACTTGGAAAATATCCTGACAAATGTAATTTATTGACATTTAACCTTAAGATTATTGATGGTAATGTCGTAGATACAGATACAGGAGAAATATCGAAAGTAATTGACCCTACGTTTGAGCGACAACCACTATATCAACTATGGCACACTTTATATTCCATATCTGACATTAAAGAGTTACAATCTGTACTTAAAAATAAATTTGCTATCACCGACGAAACTGTTGTTGCGGAATTAAGCAAAATTGATTTTGTAAAGAATGGTTATAGCAATAAATCGTCGCGTGCAATGCGCAAAATTTTGCCATATCTTCAAGATGGAATGCAATATTACGATGCAAAAATTGCTGCTGGATATAATGACATCACTCTTACAAAAGAAGAGAATGAAGCACGTAAACTTGCAGATAAATTAACTCCTATTCCGATAGGTGAATTACGACAACCTGTTGTAGAAAAAATATTAAATCAACTTGTGAACTTAGTTAACGCATTGATTTCAGAATATGGACGTTTTGATGAGATAAGGATTGAACTTGCACGCGAACTCAAACAAAACCGAGAGGAACGCGAGTCTGCCTTTAATACGATGACAAGAAATCAAAAACAAAATAACATAATCGCAAATCGCATACAAGAGTATGGTTTAACTCCCACTCGCTCTCGCATTCAAAAATTCAAAATGTGGGAAGAATCTGACAATATATGTATATATTGTGGAAAGCCAGTCAATGTAAAAGAATTTCTACTCGGATTTGGTGTTGAAATAGAACACATTATTCCTCGTTCTGTACTTTTTGATGATAGTTATTCTAATAAAGTGTGTGCGTGCAGGAAATGCAATAAAGAAAAGAATAATCGCACTGCCTATGATTTTATGAAAAGTAAAGATATTAGCGAATTTGATGCTTATATTGAACGCATAAATGATTTGACAGAACGCAAGAAACTCTCTAAAGCTAAACGAGATAAGCTTCTAATGCCTGCACAAAATATACCAACTGATTTTATTGAACGACAGTTACGTGAAAGTCAATATATAGCAAAAAAAGCAAAAGAGATGTTACAAGCCATTTGTCATAATGTTTACTCCACAAGTGGTAGTATTACAGATTTCATTCGACACATATGGGGGTGGGACGAAATCTTACATTCCCTTAATTTTGAACGATATCGAATG